>NZ_CALHFB010000042.1:0-72477 GCF_938029165.1 uncultured Anaerofustis sp. | reverse complement strand
ACAGAATGTTCAGGAAGAACTAAGGATTTCTTTAGAATTAAATGCAGCCCTAGAAATTAAATTCATTCTCCCAGTTAAAATCTCCTGATTCTTCAATGCTTTTAGGCCAATGTTCGCACCAAAAAGGTACACTTGGATTTTCAACTCTATCTAAACTTGGTGTATATGGTTTTATATCCAGTACCGGACTGTTATTATACGCGTCTATATAATATGTCTTTATTATTCCCTCATTCAAGTCTATATCTGCAATATCAATAACGGATACTGCTATAGGATTTGGTCTGAACGGTGAACGTGTTGCAAATGTTCCCATTATGTCAGGTGAATTTTTATATGGACTTTCGACCTCTACTATTTTTCTATATTCCTCTTTATCATTTTCGCTGAACCACCAAATAATTTCTGCATGAGAAAAATCATTTAATTCTTTTAATCCATGGATATATTCTTTATCCACCCTGATATACATCATATCATTACTTACTTCGATTTTACCTATAGGATTTACTTTTAAATTTTTATTCATTTTGTTTTACCTCCGTTTTATATATCGAAAGTATAATTCCTCACACGGTGTGAAGGTCAAGAGGTTTTTATAAGAGGGATTTGAAGTTCTGTTAAATATTCCTCAGGATTAGTGCTATTAAACGGACCTATATGGCATATTTGTCTTGTAGGGTTTTTGATTTTATAATAATTATGATTTTCCAGCCACTTTGCAAAATCATAATAATACTTTCCTATATTACTGAAATCGCCGTAGGCCATTATTGAAGCCATGTTTTCTGCTTCTTCTGTTTGTATGTATTTAAAATTTCCGTCATCTTGGTTTGATTTATTTACACATACCCCTACCGCTATATCTATATTTTCTTCTTTATGTTCCTCATCATAAAAAAAAGTTATGCATTTGGGATCTTTTTCTATTTCTATATCATTTTCATTTATATATTTATTTAATTCTTCCCATAATTCACTTTCATGAAAATATGTTTTTATTCTTTTTCTAAGTATGAGCATATTATAACTTGGGATATTCTTGATAATTATATTAGAATGTATATCAAATTTATTTTGATTGATATCTTTTACAGCAGTATCAATTTTATTGATTTTTTCTTTAAGACCATATATTTGATCATATAAGTTTTTCTTTTTATTATTTAGCTCTTTAATAAAAATCTCTTCATTTTCCTTATTTAATATATCTTTTATTTTTTTTACCGGGAAATCCATATCTCTTAATAATAATATTTTTTGAAGTGTTTGAATTTGTTCTACCGAGTATAATCTGTAATTAGTAAATTTATCCACCTCCATAGGCTTCAATAAATTCACTTCGTCATAATATCTGAGCATCCTAACGGATACTTGTGTCAACTTAGAGAACTCTCCAATTTTAAACATTTTAAATCTCCTTAAAAAAACAATCCCACTATAGTGGGATTAAATTTATCTGTAATAAATGTCATCTTCTGTTAAATTTTTAATAACATTATTATATTTTATTAATTCTTTTTTTGCTTCTTCCAAATCAAGTTCTTTATAATTTCCGCACTCTATTTCAGACTGCCCCGGTATATCTCCTTCATAATCGCAAAGTATATTTATTGTCTCTTTCACTAAATTGATTACTTCTTTATGTGTAAGTCCCAATGTTAAAAGATAAAACCCTGTTCTGCATCCCATTGGTCCGAAGTAAATTACATTATCACTAAATTTTGAATTTCTTAAATGAGTTGCACATAAGTGTTCTATTGTATGAAGTGCCTTATTTGATAAAAAAGGAGGTGTATTGGGTTTTATAAACCTTAAATCATATGTTATAACTCCCCTGTCTTCTCTTGATAAATAAATACCGGGTTCTAATTTTGTATGATCCACCATAAAACTTGCTATCTTTTCCATTTTTCTCTCCTAATATTCAATTTCTATGTATATTTTAACATAGTATTACAAAAAACATTATAAAAGAATATAAATATTTGTTTTTGTGATTATTCCTGTTTAATAAATGGTAAATTAATGTTAGAATTATAACTAAGATATAAAATATAAGGGGGTGAAAATAATGAAAGAAGTTTATGATTTTCTTAAAAAAAGCGAAACTTATTATTTAGCTACAGTTGAAGGTGACCAGCCAAGAGTCCGCCCTTTCGGTACAGTCAATATTTTTGAAGATAAACTTTATATTCAAACAGGTAGGGCGAAAAGTGTAAAAAAACAAATCGATTTAAATCCAAAAGTTGAGATATGTGCTGTTTATGGGGAAAAATGGCTGCGTGTTGAAACTAATTTAGTTGAAGATGATAGGATAGAAGCTAAAAAAAGTCTTCTCGATAATTATCCGGATCTTAAAAATATGTATTCTGCAGAAGATGAAAATACTGTTGTTTTTTATCTTAAAGATGCAGTAGCTACATTTTATTCGTTTACAGATGAACCTGAAGTGATTAAATTTTAGGGATAATATATTTACATAGGTATTGATATATTTTCTATATAAATAAAAAATGGACAATCAACTTTTGCTAAGGGAATATTTCTTGATTATCCATTTTATATATTGTTATACAACAACAATTATATAGCTATTATATCAATATAAGTTTGAAATTACAACAATTTTAAGTGATTACTTAATAATATTCGAGTAAATACTTGAATTGCGAAAAAAAACAATTTTTATGTAATAAAAAATTGATTAAAATAAAAAAATAATATATATTATTTATATATGTATTATTTGGAAAGGTATATTCATGAAAAAAGGATATATTACCAGTCAACTTATATTGGAAAATACAATTGATTATGTTGCTAATTATGGTTTAGAAAATGTTACAACAAAAAAAGTTGCAAATGAAATGAATATTTCAGAAGGTACTATTTTATATCATTATAAAAATAAAAAAACTTTACTTAGGGAATGTCTATATTATGTTGATAATAAGATAGATAGTGCATTAAAAGAGGTATCTTTTTGGGGATTTAATTTACCTAAAGGTATAAAAGAACTTTGGTATAAATATTTTGAATATTTAATAGCTCATGGTAGTTATACTAAATTTTATTTAAGTTACAGACAGTCATCATATTATGATGAAGAGACTATGAAAGGTCAAAATAAATCATTTAACTTTTTTACCAAAATAGTAAAAAAAGTTATGCCCAAGCTTGGTGCTGATCCTGAAATATTTTGGGTATATTTAATAGAGACGACCTTAAATTTTGCTGTTAGAGTATCAGATAAGCAAATAGAAAATAATGAGCAAAATATTGAAAAGATATTTAAAATAATTTTTTATGGTATCAATGGTATTACTAAAAATCATAAAATTGAAGAATTTAAATAATTAAAAAAACATTTAATCATTGATTAAATGTTTTTTTGTTTAATTAAGGTTAAAAAGTATAAAATTTCTATTTTTAGCAAAACTAGTATTAATGAATTTTTATCAAAGGAGAGTTTAATGAAAGCAACTGGAATTGTTAGAAGAATAGATGATTTGGGTAGAGTTGTAATACCAAAAGAAATAAGAAGAACACTAAGGATCAGAGAGGGAGATCCTTTAGAAATATATACAGATTCACAGGGAGAAGTGATTTTAAAAAAATATTCTATGGTCGGAGAATTATCAAATTTTGCTCAGGAATACGTAGATAGCTTATCTCTTTCAGCTAAAGTCACAAGTGTTATATGTGACAGAGAAAATATTGTAGCGGCTTCAAGCGGAGATAAGAAAGAATTGATGGATAAAAGAATCAGTAAAGAATTAGACAGAGTAATATCAAAAAGACAGCTTGTAACATCTTTAAACGGTGATTATGATATCGTAAGTGATAAAAAGAATGAGCATGTATATGAGGTTATTTCCCCTATTGTGGCAAACGGAGATCCTATAGGAGCAATAGTATTACTTAGCAAAGATAAACATGCACTTCCTATTGAACAAGCTAGTCTGCTTGCTAAGACAGGTTCTATTTTCTTGGCTAAACAGCTTGAACAATAATTTACTAAAAATTATATAAAAAAAGAACTTATCATTAAGTTCTTTTTTTATTTTTTTTCACTTAAAAATAATCCTATCAATACTAATATAGTTCCAATAATAATACTTAAAGTTATGTTTTCTTTAAGTACTATAAAAGAAGTTATTATCGTTATCACGGGAACGATGTAGATATAAGCACTTGTCTTTATCGTACCGAGTATCTTTATTGCAGTATTCCAGGTTACAAAACATATTGAACATGCCCCAATTCCTAAAAATAATATATTAAATATCACTGTGAAATTATTAAACAAAGATAAATCAAATGTAAAGTCAAAAAAAGGCAGCATTACTGACATAAATATCAGTCCATAAAAGAATATCCTTCTGGTACACTGAATTATATTGTATCCCAGTTCACTGATTTTTTTGCTAAGCAGTGAGTAAACAGCCCATATCATTGCTGCCAGTAAGGCGAGAATATCTCCCATAGGTGAGAGGCTGACATTATTAGCATCTTTAAAGCTTATAAAAATAATTCCGCTTATAGCTATAATAAATCCTATAAAAAAATTTTTATGAAGGCTTTCGCTTTTTATGAATATACTTGATAAAATTGCCGTAAAAAATGGAGCTACCGAAACGAGCACCCCAACATTAGATGCAGAAGTATAAGTAAGCGCGGTGTTCTCAAATAAATAATATAAACTTACTCCGCTTAAACCCGCAAATATAAAGTATATCTCTTCTTTTCTTTTCTTTAATTTTAATCTTTTAGGATACATCAATATTAAAAATATAAAGCCCAGAAAAAATCTATAGAATAATATTTCAATTGGCGTAAAAGTTTTAAGAAGAATTTTAGTTGAGATAAAGGTTGTTCCCCAAATAAAAATCGTTATAAGTGCCAATATATGTCCTTTTGCTTTTTGCTCCATTTCTCCCCCATTATTTAAATATATTTTTATACTCCCCGGGTGTTAATCCTGTAAGTTTTTTAAATGTTTTAGTAAAATGACTTTGGTCTGTAAAACCTAGTTTTAGTGCAACTTCTACAATGTCGTTATTAAATTTTAATAACTCTTTTGATTTATTTATCCTGATAGTTTCAATATATCTGTACGGTGTTATTCCCTTTATTTTTGTAAAACTTCTTATTACGGAGTATTTATTCAAGCCTGATATTTCACTTAGTATATCAAGGGAGATAATTTTATCGTAATTTTCTTTAATATAATTTTCTATGGTTTGAATTTTAATATTTTCATTAGTTATTTCAAGGCTTTTATATTTAGAATATTTGTCTATTAATTCATCCATAAAAAGAATAAACAATTCTTCTCTTTCCATCTCATTTTCATTTTCCATAATCATATCATGAACTTTTATGAATTGCTTTGCGAGTCCCATATCTTTTATTATGGGATATTTGAATTTTAGAGTATTTTTATCCTTTATGATATATGTAAGATATTCCATGCTTTGTTTTGGTATATTTACTGCTATGTATTTTAGCAATGAATTATCTTCGTTTCTGCAGTCATGATTATCGTAAGGATTAAATAATATCATATCATCACTTTTTATATAATATTTTTTTTCTCCGTAAGTTAGAGTCCTGTTCCCTTCATTTATGAGACCTATTACATAATGATCATGAAAATGATTGGGAAAATCCTGAGTTCCGTCACTGAAAATATAAGCTTCAATATTTAGTGTTTTATCGAATATAATTTTTCTATCATTCATTTTTTTCACCCAATTTAATTTACCATTTAAATTTTTAATAGTATTGTACAATATTGATAAATCTATTTAATTATATATTTTTTATCATCAAAAATCATTGAATTTAACTAATTATTATAGTTATAAAGTTTCTATATATGAACATACGTAAGGATAAACTAACAATTTTATTTTTATTGTCAAAATATATTGCATTTATGTGACATAAGTAATATTATAATGTTAGCAATAAGTTGCTGAGAAGCAGAAGATTATATAGTAAAATGATAAAATTCTAAATATATGATCCATTATGTGTTAATAGCCAATTTCACTTCTGCTTCTCTAATGTAAATTTTTCTTGATATATCATTGTCAAATATAGAAAAATTTGGTATAATAAATAAGCAAATTTTGTTTGAAAAGTTAATAAATCGGAATAAACAGAAATGTCTTTTAAGATATTTCTGTTTTTCTTTTATAAATAACTATAATGAAAATAAGCTTGAAATAGATTGTTGTAGAGGTATATAATTAATTAATAAAATTTAAAGGAGAAATAGTATGGATTATAGAATTTTTCTTGATACTGCAAATGTAAAAGAAATCGAAGAAGCTTTAGAAACTGGAGTTGTTTCCGGTATTGCCACAAATCCCAATAAGATGGCTAATGTCGGCAGAAAATATGAAGATGTTATAAAAGATATTCGTTCGTTTTTTGACGGTCCTATTGCCGTAGAGGCAATCCCTACGGAAACCGAGGAAATAATAGAAGAAGCAAAAAGATTAAATGATTTATCAGAAAATATTGTTATTAAAATACCTGCCAATAAGAAAGGCATAAAAGCTATAAATAAATTGATTCCTATGGGAATAAAGACTAATGCAACACTTATATGCAACCCCGGTCAGGCACTTACAGCAGGACTTGCCGGCTCTCCTTTTATAAGTCCTTTTATAAGCAGAGTTGATTATATTGGTCATGACGGAATGGAATTATTTAAAAAAGTAAGACAAATGTATGACTTCTATGAAATAAAATCTGTTGTTATCGCCGCAAGTATCAAAAACTGTAATGATGCTATAGAAGCTATTCTTGCCGGTGCGGATTCACTTGCACTTACCTATGAAGTGTTTAATCAACTATTCGATCACCCTATAACTGAGGACGGAATAAAAAAGTTTACTCAGGATTATAATTCTATTTATGGTAAGTAATATAGATATATTTAATAAATTTATAAATATAAAAATTAAAGGAATGTCTCTAGTATGAAAACATATATAAGAGATAATATGATTTTATTGGTATACAAATTTTTTTATTATGATTATTTGAAAAAGACTATTTTAAAACTATTGAAGTTGAAAAGTAATATGTTTTGTATATTAAATATGAATTTATAGAAAATTGTATGAGAATAAATATAAAGAGTTATTTTATATAGTTAATATATTAATAATTAAATGAAAAAAATATAATGATAAGGTGATTAAGTTCGTCGTAACTGAAATAATTAATAGCATTAAAAAGACCTCATGTGAGGTCTTTTTATTTTATATAATTGCATCAACAAAGTTATCTACATCGAATTCTTCCAAGTCTTCAAGCCCTTCTCCGAGACCTATATACCACATAGGCGGTTTGTCTTCTCCCGCAAGTGATACTATGACTCCTCCTTTGGCACTTCCGTCTAGCTTTGTCATTATGATCCCGTCTACTTTAGCACTTTCGTTAAAACTTTCTGCTTGTATTACGCTGTTTTGTCCCGCTCCGGCGTCAAGTACCAAGACCGTATATAGATTGTAATCTCCTTTGAATTTGTCACAAACTCTGTAAATTTTATTTAGTTCATCCATTAAATTCTTTTTGTTTTGAAGTCTTCCCGCGCTGTCCGCTAATATTATATCCATATCTTTAGCCTTTGCCGAATCCAAGCAGTCATATATCACGCTTGCGGGATCCTGTCCCTGAGAGCTCTTTACTATAGGTACGTTGAGTCTTTCTGCCCAAGTAGCCAGCTGTTCGCTTGCGGCGGCTCTGAAGGTATCTGCTGCAGCTAAAATTACTTTTTTATCTTCTTTTATAAACTTATTTGCAAGTTTAGCTATCGTTGTGGTTTTCCCTGCCCCGTTTACACCAATGAATAATATCAAAGCGGGTTTTTTGATTTCCCTGTCCCATAAATTTAAATTAAGTCTGTTTCTAATTTCATCTTTTATTAAATCATATAATTTATTTATATCTTTTACATCTTTTTTTGTTGCATTTTCCTTGACATTTTCTATTATTTCTTCACTTACGTTAAAAGGGATATCACTAAGTATCAACACTTCGATTAGCTCTTCATATAAATCATCATCTATTTTATTTGATGAAAAAACATCTTTTAATTTCGATAATAAACTTTTTTTTGTTTTATCTAAACCTCTATTATATTTTTCGTTAGGCATTTTTTATTTGACCTCCTTCATGGATATCTTTTAGTTTAACACTTACAATTCTAGTTATACCTTCGCTTCCCATTGTAGCTCCGTATAACACATCGGCAATACCCATTGTTATTTTTCTATGTGTTACGATTATAAATTGATTATCATTGATTATTGATTTTAAATAGTTACAAAACCTTGCAACATTTGCGTCATCAAGTGCTGCGTCGATTTCATCCAAAACACAGAATGGTGCTGGTTTCAATTTAAGTATAGCAAAAATCAATGCAATTGCCGTCATTGATTTTTCACCGCCTGAAAGTGAAGATATATTTTTAAGTTTAGTTTTCGGCGGTTGCGCTACTATGTCGATACCGCTTTCCATAATATCATCCGGATTGGTAAGTATTAGTTTTGCACTTCCTCCGTTGAATAGTTTTTTAAATACATTATCAAATTCAATATTTATATTATCAAATTCTTTTATAAATCTTTCCTCTATTTTAGAATTCATATCTTTAATAATATGTAATAATTCTTCCTTTGAATTTTCCAAGTCATTTTTTTGTTCACTTAAAAATTCAAATCTTTCTTTGACTTCTTTGTACTCTTCGATTGATTCAACATTTATATTACCAAGTTTTTTAATATTCGATTTTAAATCTCTTACTTTAGTCTCGATCTCAAGCATATTTTCTATAGGTGCTTTGAATTCCACAGCCTGCGAGTATGTAAGATTGTAATCCTCGACAATCCCTCTTTGCAGATAGTCAAATTCCAATGTGGTTTTATCTTTTTTATTCTCAAGCTTTTGAATTCTTTCGCTTAAAGCAAATCTTTCTTCCTGTAGATTTTTTAGTTCTATATTTACTCTGTCAAAGTCTTCGCTATTTTCTTTTTTCTTTTCAATCAAAGATTTATAATTATCATCCAAGTTTTGTTTTAATCTGTCGTAGTCATTGTCTATTTCTTTTGCTTGTTCTATTTGTTCTTTTAATATCAAAATATTATCTTCGTTTTCGTCTATTTCTTTTTTGCTATCTAATAAAGACTTTTCAATATCTTTGATATTTTTATTTAAATCATAAATGGAAGAATTATAATTTCTAAGTTTTTCTTCTTCCTTATAAAGTTTAAGCTGTTCATTGTTTAATTTTGTAGCCATTTCGAGATATTTATCTTTATATAATCCCAGAGAAATCTTAGATATTTCATCTTTTTTTTCTTCTATTTCCAAAGCCAATTTTTTTACTTCTTCTTTTGATCTTTCATTCATTTCATGGATTTTTTTATCCGCTTCTTTTAAGTTTGATATTTTCTTTTTATTATCTTCAAATGTTTTTATTAAATTTTCCAGCTGATCTTCTTTGTCTCTGTTTTTATCTTCTTCTTTGCTTATGATTAGAGTAAGCTTATTAATTTCTTCGGCTTTGATTTTAAGTTCTTCATCTTTTTCTCTTAATTTTTCATCAAATAAGCCGCCTTTTTTAAGATGTTCATTATAATCTTTGACGGCTTGTTTTATTTCATTCTCTAATTTATCTATTTTATTTTTTCTTGATAATAGTCCTTCATCTCCGCGTTTATTTTGCCCGCCGACTAGAGCGCCTCCGGGGAATAATACTTCTCCGTCTAAAGTAGCTATTTTATATTTGTGTCCGCTTTTTTTAGCAAAGTCATTTGCATTATTTAAATTATCAAATATTAAAAGAGTACCTAAAGCATTCTTTATAATATTTTCAAATTTTTTATCGTATTTGACTAAATCACTGCCTATACCTTCGAAACCTTTTGCAGATGTTATAGAGGAATTTAAGTTACAAATTTCTCTTGGTTTTATTATATTATGAGGAAGGAATGTTATTCTGCCCCACTTGTTTTGTTTTAATGCTTTTATTGCCTTTGATGCGGTAGCTTCATTTTTTACTATTACGTGTTCTATGGTAGAAGCAAGAGATTTTTGAATTGCATCCATATACTTTTCTTCTACTGAAATTAAATCCCCTAATGTTCCATATACTTCATTTTTTAATTCACTGTTTGATTTTGAGTATTCAAAGATTTTTTTGATTGCAAATTTATAGCCTTCTTTGTTTTCTTCGTATCCCGAAAGTATGTCTTTTTGTCCTTTAAGAAGCTTTACTCTATTATACTTATCTAAAAGTTCTTCTCTGAAATCTGCTTTTGCTTCTTCGATTTTATATCTTTCTTCCAATAATTTATTATTTTCATCATCGAGTTTATCGAGCTTTTCTTCATTCTCGGAATTATCCACATTTTTAAGTGAATTTTCCAGTTCTTCTATGTTTTTTTCTAAATAATCATTTTCTTCTTCTAATTTCGTTTTGATAAATTTATTGTTTTCTATTCTGTTTAAGCTGTCGGATAATAAGCCTTCTTTGTCCTTTAATAATCTTTCCTTTGTCTTTAAGTTTATATTTTCTCTTTGAATAGCATTTTCCGTTTCGTTTGAAATGCCTTTTAATCTTTCAACTTCTTCCTTGAGTTTATTATATTCTTTTGTCAATTCATCAAATAAAATTTTCTGCTCATTTAATAAGCTTATAGTTTCTTTTTTCTTATTTTCTATAGTTTCTTTTTCTTCTTTTAACCTTATTATACCTTCTTTTAAACTGTCTATATTACCCAGGTGAGTTTCTATTTTATTTTTATTTACTTCAACTTCAACTTTTGAATTTTCATATGTAGAAATAAAATCATGAATTTCTTTGTTTGCATTATTTATTTGTTCGTCAAAAGTATTGATTTTTAATTTAAGTTCGCTGTATTTGTCACCCAAAATAGAGATACTTTCCTCTTGTTCTTTTAAAGTATCTTTCATGATTTTTTCGTCTTCATCTAATTTAGATAATTCTTCTTTATATTTGTCTGCTTTATGCACAAAGAGATTAAGTTCCAAACCTTTAAGTTCTTCACTAAGTTCTATATATTTTCTTGCTTTTTTTGAATTTCTTTTTAAACTTGGAAGTCTGCTTTCAAGTTCGCTTATTATATCTAAAATCCTGTATAAGTTATTTTGTGTTTTATCAAGCTTTCTTAAAGCTTCGTTTTTTCTTGTCTTATATTTTACTATCCCTACGGCTTCTTCTATCATCAGTTTTCTGTCCACTGCTGAATTATTAACTATACTTTCTATCTTACCTTGAGAAATAATTGAATAACCTTCTCTGGACAGCCCCGTATCCATAAATAATTCATGAACGTCTTTGAGTCTTACCGCATTTTTATTTATATAGTATTCGCTTTCTCCCGAGCGGTACAGTCTTCTTGAAACATTCACTTCACTGTATTCGCTTGGTAAGATACCTGTTGTATTATCTATAGTTATACTGACGAACGCATACCCAAGTGCTCTTTTTTCTTCTGTTCCGGAAAATATGACATCTTCCATCTTGCCGCCTCTTAGAGTTTTTACTCTTTGTTCTCCCAGAACCCATCTTATTGCGTCGACGATATTGCTTTTACCGCTGCCGTTCGGACCTACTATCCCCGTAACTTTATTATCAAAAATTATTTCGACTTTTTGTCCAAAGGACTTGAAGCCATATATTTCAACTTTTTTTAAATACATTTATTACCGCCTAAATCAGTTTAAGTTTTTTTAGAGTGTTTAAAGCTGCGTGCTGTTCCGATTCTTTTTTATTTTTACCTTCGCCATGTCCCATATCTTTATTATTTAATATTACTTTTGAAGTAAATATTTGATCGTGTTCGGGACCTTTGATTTGAACGAGTTCATAACTGAAATCTTTTATATTTTTTGAATGTACATATTCCTGAAGAAGTGTTTTATAATCGTAAGTCAAATTTCCGCTAATTGCCTTTTTTATTACATCGGATAATAAATTCAGTGCTATCTTACTTACTTTTTCGTAATCGCTGTCTAAATAAATTGCTCCGAGCACAGCTTCAAAACAGTCGGCAATAATATTTTTTTTGTATTTACCTCCGCTGTGCATTTCCCCTTTACCGAGCATGATAAATTCTCCAAGCTCTAATTTCTCCGATGCGATAAATAATGAGTCGGCACAGACTATCAGTGCTCTGAGTTTTGTAAGAACTCCTTCTTTTTTATTTGTAAGGGTTTTATAAAGATATGCACCTACGCATAAATCCAGCACTGCGTCTCCGAGAAATTCCAATCTTTCATTGTTTTGTAAAGCCTTATTTTCATTGCTTTTTGATGAATGAGTAAGGGCAACTTTTATCAATTCTTTATCTTTAAATTCATAACCTAATTTTTGTTCTAATTTTTCAATCTCCATATTTCTACCTCATAAACTATGTAAAAAATCACAGAAATCATTCCTTCAATTTTTTAAATAGTTTAAGGCTCCCTTATAAGGAGCCCATTTTCTATTTTTATTAATTTTATAATGCTTCTAAATAATCAACTACATCTTTAACAGTCTTCATGTCTTCTAATTTGTCTTCTTCGATTTCTATACCGAATTCATCTTCGAAATCTGCGATCAGTTCGATTAGAGTAAGTGAATCAACATCTAAATCATCTGTAAAAGAAGTTTCCATTTTAACTATGTCTTCATTCACCTCTAACTGCTTAACGATAATATCTCTAACTCTTTCAAAAATCATTGGTGATATCCCTCCATACGTATTTATAGATTATTATATATATACTTATATCATATATTCCTTATTTAGCATAGATATTTTTAATTTTTTCTAAAACTTCATTTTCTTCAAATTTTATGGCTTGCCCAATTGCGTTTTTAAATGCTGTTTCATCAGAATTTCCATGGGCTTTAATGATACCACCGTTTACTCCGAGAAGAGGTGCTCCGCCGTATCTCTTAGATGATAATTTAGCCATTTCTTTGTTTAAGACACTTTTTGTTAGTACATAACTTAGTTTTGTCTTAGTATTGGTATAGAAAACATCTTTTAGTATGTCCTTCATCAAGTTTCCCATACCTTCTATTGTTTTTAGGATAATATTTCCGGTAAATCCATCACATACTATAACGTCATTATCACTGTTCATTATATCTGTTCCTTCCATATTCCCTGCGAAATTTATATCTTCTGTTTCTTTTAATACTTGATGAGTTTCTTTATATAATTTATTTCCTTTTTCTTCTTCGCTTCCAATATTTGCAAGGGCAACTTTGGGATTTTCAACTCCCATAACGTATTTCATATAAATACTTGACATTGAAGCAAACTGTTTTATATATTCGCTTGTGCAGTCTGCATTTGCTCCGCAGTCCATAAGCAGGATAGGCTTCTTCCTTGCAGGAAGGACTGCTCCGAGAGCCGGTCTTTTTACGCCTTTTATTCTTCCCGTAACCAGCACTCCCGCTGAAAGAACAGCTCCCGTACTTCCCGCTGTTACAAGAACGCTGTTGCGGTCTTCTTTAATAAGATTTGCGGCAACTACCAAAGATGATTGTTTTTTTCTTCTTATTGCCAAAGCACTTTCATCGTGGCAGGTTATTTCTTCCGGTGCATGGATAATGCTTATCTTATCCATACTTAAGCTATTTTTATCAAAAACTTCCTTGATTTTTTCTTCATGACCTACTAATGTGATTTCTCTGTTGAATTCTTTAACTGCCAGTACAGCTCCTTTGACCATTGCGTCGGGAGCATAGTCTCCGCCGAAAGCATCTACATATATCATATCTATACCTCTTTATATAATATTTTCATTTAAAAAATTTAATTTAATTTAAAATAATTTTAAATTAAATTAGTATCTAAACCGGATTATATCATAATTATAGCTTATTTTCCAGCACTCCAGCTTTACTTTATAGGCTATTATGTGCGAAATAAAATGAAATATCACAAAATAAATAAAATAATTTTTAAGATATAGCTCTTAAAAAATTTTATAAATCAGTTATAAACATTTTACATATGTCTTTTGCTTAAAGAACAAATAATTATTTAACATATTGGAAAAGCTCAGATTATTTAATGTATAAATATGTCGTTTGACATTTATATATTAGGATATTAGAATAAAATATAATACAAATATTATTATTTCAGGGGGAATAATATAGTGAAATTTTTAATATTAATGGGAAGCCCGCGTAAGAATGGAAATACGATTTCTCTTGTAAAGCCATTTATAGACGAGATAAGAAGATCAGGGGATGAAACAGATATTATTTGGTTATATGATAAAGATATCAAGGGATGTATCGCTTGCAGGCATTGCCAAAAAGATTGGAGTAAATTTGGATGTATACATAAAGATGACATGCAGTTTATTTTTGATAAAATTCTTTTATGCGATAAAATAATTTTAGCTACACCTATTTATAGTTGGTCGTGTCCGTCACCTATGAAAGCGATGCTCGATAGGCTTGTATATGGAATGAATAAATATTACGGTGATAGAAAAGGTCCTTCTCTATGGAAAGGTAAAAGTGTTTCTATAATAACTACATGCGGATATGACCCGCAAAAAGGGGCAGACTTATTCGAAGAGAGTATAAAAAGATACTGCAAGCATTCTAAGTTGATTTACGAAGGTATGTTGGCAGAACTCGACTTAGGATATAGTGAAGTCTTTATCAGTGATGATAAAATAGAAAGAGCCAGGTCATTTGCAAAAAAATTATTAGACTGATTTTAATATGTATTATCATATAAAGGTAATATAAAATTTAAGATATGGATAAGTAAACTTGTTAATAACAAAAATAATGGAGTATAGATGTTTATATTAAAGAAATATGATAAAGAGTATCAAATAGATTTAATTAATTTTTTAAGTAAGTGTCTTCCTGAGTCCAAAAGGGTATTTGATATATCTTCTCGTCATAAAGTATATGAGGACATAGATAATAACTTTGAGTATTTTGTATGCTTGTTTAATAATAAAGAGATCATAGGCACGGTTGGATTAAAAAGATTAAATAACGAAGACTGTGAATTAAAATCTTTATATATTTATAAGGATTATTATGGTAAAGGTCACGGTTTAAAATTATTAACGGGTGCTATAAATAAGGCTAAAAGTTTAGGCTATAAAAAAATGTTCTTGGATACTTTATCCAAAAGCACCAATGCCATATCTTTATATAAAAAGGTAGGTTTTACTGTCACGAAAAGATATAATGATAATGAATTTGCTGAAATATTTATGGTCTTGGATTTAAATAATTAAATTTAGAAATTAAAAAGTAATCAATATTTTCATTTGATTGCTTTTTTTATTAAATTAACTATTCATTAATGAAATTTTAAGTTATGATTAACTTAAGTATTGTATAAATATAATATAACATTTAAGGAGAGGATAATGTCACTAATACTTGTAGTTGAAGACGATAATAAACTCAGAGGTGAGTTAACCTTATATTTAAAGAATAATGGCTATGAAGTCGATGAGATTTTAGATTTTAAGAATAGTGTGGATATTATCTTATCAGGTCATGCGGATCTGGTTCTTCTTGATATAACTCTTCCGGGTATCGACGGGGAATATATCTGCAGGGAAGTCAGAAAATCCAGTGATATACCTATTATTATGCTTACGAGCAGAAATAATGAAATGGACGAGCTTTTAAGTATCAATTACGGAGCAGACGACTATATTACAAAACCATATAATCCGAGGATTTTGATTGCAAGGATAGAAGCACTGTTAAAAAGAGCAAATAAAAATTTCAGTGATGTTATCATTTATAACGGACTTAAATTAAATATTTCAAAAAGCACTTTTTCATATAAAGATAAAGAAATCGATTTAAGTAAAAATGAACTTAAAATATTACATTTTCTTCTAAAAAATAAGTCTAGAATAGTATCAAGGGACGAGCTTATGGATTATTTATGGGACAATAATGAATTTGTTGATGATAATACTTTGACCGTGAATATCAATAGGCTTAGAAAGAAGTTGGAAGGCGTGGAGCTTAAAAACTTTATTGAGACAAAAAGAGGACAGGGATACATAATATCATGAAACTAAAAGATTTTTTAAGGGACAAGTTTGTAAATATAATGTTATATATAGGTTTATTTTTAATAAGTCTATTTCTGCTTAATATATTTAAAGTCAACAGCTCACTGAAAGTAAATATATTGATTTTGACATTTATAGTCCCGGTTATTTCTTTAGGCTATGAGTTTTATAGAAAAAGAGATTTTTATAATAGACTCAAGAAAAATCTGGATAATTTGGATAAAAAATATTTGATAAGCGAATTTATCAGAAATCCTAATTTTATAGAAGGCAGGATTTTAAATGATACGATTTATGAAATCGATAAGTCGATGAATGAATACGTAAATTTATATAAAAGAAAAAATCATGATCTGGAAGATTACATAGAACTTTGGTGTCATGAAATAAAAACGCCTATTTCTACTTCTAAAATGGTCATTGCCAATAACAGTAATGAAGTAACGGATAGTATAGACGAAGAGTTAAATAAAATAGATAATCTTGTTGAGCAGGTTTTATATTACGCCAGAAGTAAGAATGTTGAAAAAGATTATATAATAAAAAGAGTCAATCTGGAAGATATAGTAAAAAAAGCAGTGCTAAGAAATAAAAAAGACTTTCTTAATAAGCATATAAGTCTGTACATGAATGATCTTGATGTAGAGGTAAGCAGCGATAGCAAATGGCTTGAATTTATTATTAATCAAATAATAATAAATAGTATTAAATATTCAAAAGGTGAAAAACCTAAGATTTGGATTTATTCCATAAAGAAGAAAGATGGAATAGAGCTTTATATAGAGGATAACGGTATCGGAATAAATAAAAGTGAGCTCGGTAAGGTGTTTGAAAAGGGTTTTACCGGAACCAACGGAAGGAAAACATATAAGTCCACGGGTATGGGGTTATATCTTTGCAAAACCCTTTGCGACAGCTTATATCATAAAATAGATATCCTTTCTCAGGAAAATGCAAAAACCGTAGTGGTAATCACTTTTCCTTTGAGTTCACTTATAGATGAGGTAAAATAAAACAGGCATATGTCTGTTTTTTTATTTATATGTTTGGCTATTATTTACAATAAAATTAATTCTTACAAAACTGTAAGGTTATGTAATATAAATCAATGGATGAAGAAATTATCTTCTTCTATAATCTTATTAAAGGAGGGAGATAAAATGAAAAAGAAAGTGGCACTGGTACTTATTTGTTCGATTTCACTGTTGTTGGTAGGCTGCAGCATCAATAAAGATAAAGTAATAAATAAGTACAATGATATTATCGAAACATTTGGAAAGAATGCTCTTACAAAAGATAATGACTTGATCGGAAAGAGGGTTCTAGAGGAAAATTACAACATAGGGACATATGAATGTAATTATAATGATTTCTGTAATACCGAAGTTTTATTTGGTTCTTGTAAAGTTAACAGATCAAAAGAGAAAATTAGTTTAAATTACAAAGTAAGTGTTGATAAAGGAAAAGGCAAGTTGGTTTGTAAGAATAACGGAGAAGTAAAAACTATCAATCTATTTGAAGGTGCTGGTTTTGAAAGCGGAGAAATTAATATAACCATGTACGATGGTGATTTTTATATAGGATTTATAGGTGATCATTTTAGCGGTTCACTAAATTTAATATCTAAGGAAATTTAAAGGAGATTTATTATGGAAAGAGTTTTAAAAGTTGAAAATATTGAAAAATATTATGGAAATAAGAGTAATTTGACAAAGGCTATTGAAGATATAAGCTTTGAAGTGGAAAAGGGAGAGTTCGTTGCGATAATGGGTGCCAGCGGAAGCGGTAAGACTACGCTTCTAAATGTTATATCTACAATAGACAAAGTTACAAGCGGAGATATTTTTGTCGGTGATATCAACATTACAAATTTAAAAGGTAAACAGTTAAATGAATTCAGAAGAAACAGACTCGGTTTTATATTCCAGGACTTTAATTTGCTTGATACTTTAACCGCATTTGAGAATATAGCTCTAGCTCTTACTATACAAAAGATAAAACCAAACGATATAGAAAGAAGAGTAAAAAATGTAGCTAAAGCACTGGGGATAACAGAAGTACTTAATAAATACCCTTATGAGATGTCGGGAGGACAAAAGCAAAGAGTTGCATGTGCGAGAGCTATAATTACCAATCCTAAATTGATCCTTGCTGATGAACCTACAGGGGCACTTGATTCAAAAGCCGCAAAAATGCTGTTATCGAGTTTAGATTTACTCAATGAAAAACTAAGTGCTACTATTTTGATGGTAACACATGATGCTTTTACAGCATCTCAGGCAAGAAGGATCCTTTTCATTAAAGACGGAAAGATATTTAATGAAATAATCAGAGGAGACAGCTCCAGAAAAGAATTCTTTAATAAAATTATCGAAGTAGTTACGCTTCTTGGAGGTGAACTAAACGATGTTATTTAAATTATCGATTAAGAATATCAAGAAAAGTTTTAAGGATTATGCCATATATTTTATGACATTGATCCTTGGTGTCGCAGTGTTTTATATATTTAACTCTATGGACGCACAGGAACCAATGATGAACTTTTCCAAATCTTCATACGATGTGGTCAAGTTGATGATCGATATGTTGTCAGGGTTATCGGTGTTTATATCAGTTATCCTTGGATTTTTGGTAATATATGCAAATAACTTTTTAATTAAGAGGAGAAAAAAGGAATTTGGTATCTATTTGACTCTTGGAATGGGCAAGGGACAGTTATCTAAAATATTACTTTTGGAAACCTTATTCATCGGTATCATCTCATTGGCTGTTGGTCTTGTATTAGGAGTATTCGCGTCTCAGTTTATGTCTATCATAGTTGCCAATATGTTTGAAGCTGATATGAGTAATTTCCATTTTGTACTTTCCAATGCTGCAATCATCAAAACAATAATATATTTTTCAGTAATGTATTTGTTCGTTATGATATTTAATACATTTATGATTTCTAAATATAAGCTCATAGATTTATTAATGGCAAGCAGAAAGTCGGAAAAAATCAAAATGAGAAATCCGATTGTATCCATAATTGTATTTATAATATCTATAATAATGTTGGGATTTTCTTATTATAAAGTAACTGCTGGCGTTGACGGACTTAATGAAAATGATATTATTATATATATTGCTATCGGTTCGGTCGCTACTTTCCTTTTCTTTTTTTCACTGTCAGGTTTTATATTAAGACTCGTGAAATCGAATAAGAGGTTATATTATAAAAATTTAAATATGTTTGTACTTAAACAAATAGATTCAAAGATAAATACCACGGTAATATCTATGAGCATTATATGTTTGATGTTATTTACAACCATAGGCATGCTTTCATCGGGGCTTGCTATGAACAACGCTTTAACACAAAATTTGGAGAAATACAACCCTGTAGACATGACAATAATAAAAACCATGAATTTGCCGGGTAACAAAGGGTATTCAGATACAGCAATCGATTATTCAAATAAAAGTATCAAAGAGATATTAGATGGATTAGGTTATGATTTAAATAAAGATTTTAAAGGATTTACAGAAGCTTACAGTTATGCAACGAATGAACTTACTTTAAAAGATACTTTAAAAAGTCAGCTTGATAATATGAAAAAAGATTTTCCTGAAGTTAAGACTGATACCGCGGAAGAAATCATGAAGTTATCCGATTATAATAAGATAGCTAAATTATTTGGTAATGAACAAATCAAATTAAATAATAATGAGTATGCTATAGTTTGTGATTATGATAACATAAAAGTATATCGCGACAAAGCACTTGAAAGCGGGAATGAAATAACTATAGGCGGTAAAACTTACACTCCTGTGAATAAAGAATGTATTGACGGATTTATTCAAAATACTATGCAGGCTGTGAACACCGGACTCATAATTTTACCCGACAGTGCAAAACTTAAACCTTCTTGGATAGAATTCAGTTATGCAAGTTCAAATTATACACTATCAACCAAAGAACAAAAAACTGCTTTTGAAGAAAAGATGATCAAAAAAATAGATAAAAACAGCGGGTTTAAGGATGTAAAAGATTATAATATAAGGATAAAAAGTGCAACAAGAATAACTAATATAGAATCCTCTAAAGGACTTGGTGCGACGGTGACATTTATTGGGATATATCTCGGAATAATATTCCTTATTACATCTGCCGCGGTACTTGCGTTAAAAGAGCTTTCAGAGAGTGCTGACAATAAAGACAGGTATACTATTCTAAGAAAAATAGGTACCGGTGAAGGTATGATAAATAGGGCGTTGTTTACACAAATAGGGATATTCTTTATCCTTCCGTTATTGCTTGCGGTAGTACATTCAATATTTGGTCTTCAGTTTGCCGATCACATATTAAGTACTATAGGTCATATGAATATACTTCCTTCTATAATCGTAACATCTGTAGTAATAATTTTGATTTACGGAGGATACTTCTTATTGACTTACTTCTCAAGTAAAAATATAATCAAAGAAAATTAAAAAAAGAGGCTTATGCCTCTTTTTATTTACTTGAATGAGTCAGATAAATCTTTTAAGCTATTGAGAAGATTACCTAAAATAGCATTTGATAATTTATCATTTTGTTTTATTACCCACTTATCGTCTTTCTTGTTTAAACTTACTGTTACTTCATTTGTAACTGTTGCAGAGCTTTTAACCGCATCGTCAATCATTGTATTTAGTTTCTTTTCAACGTATTTATTCATTTCGTCTTCCGATGCATCTAAATGAGATAGAGCGTATGCGAACATATCGGTAAAAAATGTTTTCATTCCGCTGCCAAAGTCTTTATTCGTTATTTTTACTTTTACTGCAGCGGTATCTCCATTATCTTCTGTAGATACGATTTCGTAAGATAGATTAGATAATATTTTTTTAGCTATTTCCTGACTTTCTTTATCTACTTTATCCTTGTCCTTTTCATCTAAAAAACTGCTTAGATTTTTATCCACACTGTCCAGTACATCTTCATAATTTTTAAGAGTTTCGGTATCGTAAGCTTTGAGTGCGTCCAAGTATTCACTTACCGCTTTATCTGGTGACTGTCCGCCGCATGCGCTCAACGATACGAGCATTAAAATACTCAATACAAATCCGGTTAACCTTTTTACATTTTTCATTTCATTTCCCCTTTTTATTTTATATAAATATTATAAAAAATTATTAAAGAAAACTCAATCAAATTATTCTTTTTGTCGTCTTTGTATAATTATATAAATAATGAAAATGATAAAAACTTTTAATCTTTTTGTGAAAGGAAATCAGATATCTTATATAATATCTGTATTTTAATTATGTTGATATTCATAGAGCCGGAAAAGAAATTTTGCATTATCTCTGGGGCTTAAATATAAAAAACACTGTCAGACAATATTTTATCGTTATAGCCATGATCGGTTTATGATGATCTTCTTCCAAAATAGGTTTTATCTTTGCGATAATTTGTTAGATAATAAAAAAAATTTGAAATAAGAAATTAAACTCAATGGATTGACAGAATTATCAGACAATGTTAGAATAGCACCGACAACTTGTCGGTTATAAGTCGTAATAGGAGTGTGTGAATAATGCGAATAGTAAAAGAAGCCGAGGAACGAAAAAATGAAATACTGGATATAGCAGAACAGCAATTCGTAGCAAAGGGGTTCGACAACACCAGCACTAACGATATTCTGCGGGAAATTGGGATTGCCCGGGGAACACTGTATTATCATTTTAAATCAAAAGAAGAAATATTAGATGCTGTGACTGAACGGATTACTGAACAGTTGGTTGAGAAAGCAAAAGAAATATTTAATAAAAAGGAACTTTCTGTGTTTGAACGAATAATCATGATAATAAATTCGCTTAATATAAGCAGTGGTAATCTTGGACATGAAATTCTGGAGCAAGTACATAGGCCACAAAATGCACTTATGCATCAGAAAATGCAAAAATGTGTATTGTCAGGCATTACTCCTCTTATTACATCACTAATAGAAGAATTAATCACGCAAGGAATATGCCAAACGGATTATCCGCAGGAAGTCTCGGAGATGGTACTTATTTATTATAACGCCATGTTTGATGATCTTACGGAACTTAACGAAGAGAGCAAGCAGAAAAAATTAACCGCATTAATTTATAATCTGGAACGACTTTTAAATATGGAGCAAGGTAGTATACAAAAATTGATTTCGTATCAACCCAGATAGAAACAGTTATATAAAAACAATTATAAATTAGAAATTATGGAGGATCAACATGAATATTATTGAAGTAACAGACAGAAATTCATCACTGATAGAACAATTATTAGGAGTGTGGGAAAGCTCAGTAAAGGCAACACACTTGTTTTTATCTGAAAATGAAATAGAAGAAATTAAGAAATATGTCCCACAGGCATTAAAAGAAATACCACATTTAACGATTGTGGAAACCGAAAATCATATTCCGGTAGGATTTATGGGAATAGTAGAGCAACATCTTGAAATGCTCTTTATTTCTCAAAAAGAAAGAGGAAAAGGGTTAGGTAAAGAACTTCTTAAATATGGAATAGAAAAATATTCGGTGAATGATTTGGCAGTAAATGAACAAAATCCTCTTGCGAAAGGCTTCTATGAACATATGGGATTTGAAGTATATAAAAGGACAGAGTGTGATGAGCAAGGTAATCCATATCCTCTTTTATATATGAGATTAGACTAAATAAATTCCGGTTTATAGAAAAATTGTTAGAAAAATAAATTATAAGAAACGTAAAGTTTGCATAGCATTTGAAGGCAGGACAAATAAATAAAAAAAATAAGAAAAATTTAGCAATATTATTCTTTGAAACCGAAGAACTAATATTTCAACAAACTGTTAAATTGTACTATTTTACTTTCTCAGGTTCTCTTGTTTATATTAACCAAACTGTAAATAGATTTTGACTTTACCCGTTGATAAGACATTTATTATAAAAAAAGTGAAAACCGCATATCCGACAACAAAAGGATTTGACCTGCTGTATTTTATCTTATAACATAAGGGGCAGATATTTACGAAAGACTAACTTTATGAAAATATTTTGTGCTGAAATTATACATTAGATACTAAAAATTCGACTTCAATTATACGGAGGTTAAGAAAAAGAGTGTGCCTTTCCCTGGTAATCTATAGTATTTACTGACCGTCTGGAGTTTTTGATATAAACTCATCACAGAAAAATCGTAGGTTATGTATTACTATTTTGTGAGCTCTATATAACTGCGATTTTTATATATAACACATATTTTTAATCTCAGAGTCATATCAAAGCACTTCTATAATTGGTAAATTAAACACCAAAATTTATATTAATATTTTATAAGTCTGATCTTGAAATGAAAATCAGCATTTTTATTTTGGATTTTATGTAAAAAAATCTCCTCATGCGAAGAGATTTTTTTACTATAATTCTTTTTTCCATAATCCGTGAAGATTACAATATTCATGAGCCGAAATGACTTTATCACCTTCAGGGATTGCAAATTCTGCTTTTGGTTTTTCTCCCGGTTTTAAGTGAGTAATTTGATTTGTTTTTTCAGTTTCAAGAGTGATCCATTCAATATAGTGTTCATCAACCATAGGATGTTCAACTTCTCCGATGAATACTTCAACTTTATTTCCTTCAACTGCTACGACCGGAATATGTTTTTCAACCGCAGCATCTTTTACTCCAGGTTTTATTTCTTCCATTTTTTCACCGCAGCATATAACAGGCACATCCATATTTCTTACGAAAGTAATGATGTTTCCGCAATGTTTGCATAAATAAAATTTTTGTTCCATTTTTATCCTCCTAATTTTTTCTACTATTATTTTGTTTACTTAGACCCAAATTTATACTTTCTTTTTAAATTTAAAATCAATTTATATTTTTTTATAGAATTTTTATTATTTTTAAATGTTAAATTATAACTGGATATAGATAAAATCTATTTCTAAATGATAATTATTGTATTTACTTATAACAAAATATTTGATACCATTAAATTTAACTTAATTCAGTTAGGAGAAATGAAATATGGATATAAAAAATAAAAAACAGGGAACCAAATGTGTTCAGGGCGGATACCAGCCTAAAAGCGGTGAACCCAGAATACTACCTATAATACAGTCAACGACCTTTAAATATGGTACAAGCGAAGAAATGGGTAAACTTTTCGATCTCGAAGCCGAAGGTTATTTTTACACTCGTCTTCAAAATCCAACAAACGATATGGTGGCTCAAAAAATTTGTGAACTTGAAGGAGGCGAAGCTGCCATGCTTACTTCTTCCGGTCAGGCTGCAAATTTCTATGCGGTCATGAATATTGCCGAAGCGGGAGACCATATTATTTGTTCATCTGCTGTTTATGGAGGTACATATAACCTTTATGCTCATACCATAAGGAAAATGGGCGTTGAGTGTACTTTTGTAGACCCGGATATAACTAAAGAAGAACTTGGTAAAGCATTTAAAGAAAATACTAAAGCAGTCGTGGGAGAATCTATCGCAAATCCGGCACTTGTAGTATTGGATATAGAGAAATTTGCTGAAGCGGCACATGAGCACGGAGTTCCGCTTATTATCGATAATACTTTTCCAACACCTATCAACTGCCGTCCTTTTGAATGGGGTGCGGATATAGTAACACACTCAACCACTAAATATATGGACGGTCATGCTACAAGTGTAGGCGGATGTATAGTTGACAGCGGAAATTTTGACTGGGACGCTTATAAAGATAAATTCCCGGGACTTACAACACCGGATCCTACATATCACGGACTTATTTATACCGAGAGATTTGGAAAGAAGGCTTATATAACTAAGGCAACGACTCAGTTGATGCGTGACCTCGGTTCAATTCAGTCTCCCGAAAATGCTTTTCTTTTAAATATAGGACTTGAAACACTTCATTTAAGAATGAAGAGACACTGCGAAAATGCACTGGCAATCGCTGAATTTTTATCTAATCATGAAAAAGTAGCATGGGTCAATTATGCCGGACTTAAGGGTAATAAGTACTATGAATTAGCTAAAAAATATATGCCTGAGGGTACATGCGGAGTGATATCATTTGGCTTAAAAGGCGGAAGGGATGCTTCAGTTAAAATGATGGATAATTTGGAACTTACCGCTATTGTAACCCATGTTGCAGACGCCAGAACTTCGGTGCTTCATCCCGCAAGTCATACTCATCGTCAAATGAATGATCAGGAATTGATTGAAGCAGGTGTTCAGCCTGATTTAATCAGACTGTCCGTAGGTATAGAAGACGTAGAAGATATCAAGGCAGATTTAGCAAAAGCTCTTGAATTGGTTTAGTCAAATGGAATAAATATGATAAGCAGCAGTTTTAGAAATAATATCGGAAGTTATTCTTGGATTATTACTTGGAATATTTATTAAGAAGAAATTAAAGAGATATTAATTTTAGTAGTAGAAAAGAGGATTGAATTATGGCTGTTATAATACCAAAAGATTTGCCTGCATCTAAGCAGCTTGATAGAGAAAATATCTTTGTTATGCATGAAGAGAGAGCCAAAAGCCAGGATATAAGACCTCTTGAACTTGCAATAGTAAATTTGATGCCCACGAAAATCGTTACAGAAACACAGTTACTTAGGCTTATAAGTAACACTGCACTTCAGGTCAAAGTAGATTTGATTAATATGAAATCTCATACCAGTAAAAATACATCACATAATCACTTAAAAGCCTTTTATAAGAATTTCGATGATATAAAACATAAGAAATACGATGGTATGATTATAACGGGAGCTCCTGTTGAAAAATTGGAGTTTGACGATGTAAATTACTGGGAAGAACTTCAGGAAATATTTGATTTTGCAGATAAGAACGTTTTTTCTACCATGTTTATTTGCTGGGGAGCACAGGCTGCATTAAATCATTACTATGGAATAGATAAAAAAGATTTGCCTGAAAAGATGTTTGGAGTATTTGAACATAAAATAGTCAGAAGAAGACCTATAGTAAGAGGTTTTGATGATGTTTTTTATGCACCTCATTCAAGGCATACTCAGTGCAGGATCAAAGATATTAAAAAAATAGATGATTTGGAAATAGTTGCTTCAAGCAGAGAAGCGGGAGCATACTTATTGGTCAGTAAAGATCAGAGAAAAATTTTTGTATTTGGTCACAGTGAATATGATCCCAATACATTAAAAAAGGAATATGAACGTGATAAGGCAAAAGGACTTAATCCCAAAGTTCCAAAAAATTATTTTCCAAATGATGATGATACAAAAAAACCTATAGTAAGATGGAAAGCTCACGGACATTTATTATTTTCAAATTGGCTTAACTATCATGTTTACCAAACAACACCGTTTGATCTTGAGAAATTAAATCAAATAGATAAAGAATTCGGAGTAGACGAATAAAATAAAAATAAAAAACGACCGATATCGGTCGTTTTTTATTTTTGTTGTGAGAGAAATCAAAAGTCTGAGGGGTTTAACTTTTGTTCTTCCAAATCTATGCTAATCAGATATTGAGCAAGTTTTAACTACTTTTGCTATTCCCTTTTCATTTAAAGAAATTACTTTAAATTTATTAGAACTTACAACTATTTCGGAAAAACAGTTGCTGCAAAAATATTTCTTTCTGCCAATTTTTCCCATATCTTTATTTGAACAGTAAGGACATTTCATATTAAAAACACTCCTTTTTTCCTTATGATTAAGAAGTATATTCGCCGAACCTTTAAATTACCTTAAAAAATTAAAAATATCAAAAAAAATTGTTTATTTTTATCTAATGAACTATAATATATAAAACAGAAAGGAATTAATATTATGAGAGTACTTATTATAGAAGATGAAGTTAATTTAGCCCTTCCTCTTGTAGCACTTTTAGAGAAAAATAAAATACTTGCAGATACTGTCGCTGACGGGACATCCGGATTGATGTTAGCCAGAAAACCTGTTTACGATGTTATCGTTCTTGATATAATGTTACCTGAGATAGACGGGCTTACCATACTCAAGACTTTAAGAGAAGAACATAATAATACACCGATACTTCTTTTAACTGCTCTGGATAATATTGATGACAGAGTCAGGGGACTTAATCTCGGTGCGGATGATTACCTTACAAAACCTTTTGATACAAAAGAATTAATCGCAAGAATCAAGGCTTTATCAAGAAGAGGCTCGGGGAGTATTACAGAAGAGGTGCTTCATATCGGTAACGTAAGATTGAATGTCAATAATGCCTCTTTAAGTATCGGGGACAGAGAGGAAACTTTAACAAAAAAAGAAGCTAATCTGCTTGAAACTTTAATGAAAAACAAGGATAATGTACTTTCTAAAGATTATATTTTGGATAAAGTATGGGGTATCGACAGTTATGCAATAGATAACAGCGTTGAAATATATATACATTATTTAAGGAAAAAATTAGGCAGTGATGCAGATGTTAAAATAGTCACAAACAGAGGACTTGGATATACTTTAAAGGAAAAGGATAATGCTTAATAAGATAAAAAATAAACTTATTTTAACGAATACTTTTGTTTTATTAGTCATCTTGATTATGGTGACTTCTTTTATTTATGTATTTTCTTCTTATTCTTTTTCAAATACTTCGGATAATGAATTATTAAATCTTGTATATCAGTCAAAGCGATTTTCAAAGAGTAATTTTAAGAGTATTGAAAATGATTTATCCTATAATCAGGAACTGAGTTACTTTAAAGAAAAATTAAGCAATGAAAAATGCAAATTGATATTTTTTAACAATGAGCTTAAACCTATTTTTTCTTCTGGTAAATTTAAAATCAGCAAAAATAAATTAGGAAAAATCGCTACGCTTTATTTTGCTGATGTCAATTCGTCTCATACCGAGGTCAAAGAGCAGGATGGAAGATATGTCTTTTCCGATTATGAAGACAGCAAAATATCTTACAGAACTTGTACTACTCTTATAACCGATAATGATGGGAATATGCAGCTTATCCTAATTGCAGAAGATAACAGGGCGGAAAATGCCACTTTAAATACTCTTTTATATATATTGGCACTAACTGTTATTTTCGGTGTTGTCGCGTCTCTTCTCGGAGGTTTTTATACTGCCGATAAAGCTCTGGTCCCAATAAAAGAAAATATGGATAATCAAAGACAGTTTATTGCAGATGCTTCACATGAGCTTAGAACACCTATTGCGGTAATAAAAACAAATCTTGAATTGATTGAGTCTAATGAAGACGAAACGGTCAAATCCCAGGAAGTATGGATAGATTATGCTAAAAGTGAAATTAAAAGAATGGATAAAATGGTGGGAGATTTACTCATATTATCTAAAGCTGATTTAAATGAAATACCTTTTAATAATAAAGAACATGATATAGTTCACCTTATAAAAGAAGCAATCGAAAAAATCGAACCTATTGCGGTAAAGCGAGAGATAAGAGTTTATATGGCTTGTCCATACAACAGAGTAAAAACAAATATAGACGAAGATAAATTTACTCAGCTTTTGATGATACTTCTTGATAATGCAATAAAGTATTCTGAAGATAAAACTCAAATCATGATTACTGTTAAAGTCAATTTAAGTAAAAATAATGTAGTAATTAAAGTAAAAGACCAAGGTATAGGAATGAAGAAAGATGAGATAGAAAAGGTATTTACAAGATTTTATCGAATTGATAAGGCGAGAAGCAGAAGAGAAAACGGAAGCGGACTTGGACTTCCCATCGCAAAATGGATAGTGGAAAATTTAAACGGAACTATTAATATAGAAAGCATTGAAGATAAAGGAACTGATGTTATAATAGCTTTACCTTTAATTTCGTATGAGGAGACAGAATAATGGATTTACTAAGTATGTTAAATGAAAAACAACAGGAGGCTGTCACATGTGTGGACGGTCCTCTTTTGATACTCGCAGGTGCGGGAAGCGGTAAGACGAGGACGATAATACATAGAATAGCTTACATAATTGAAAATGGTTATGCAAAGCCTTGGGAGATACTTGCGCTTACATTTACTAATAAAGCAGCGGGAGAAATGAGAGAAAGAATAGACAGTATGGGGATACCTTTTACATCCGATATTTGGATGGGTACTTTTCACTCTATCTGTGCAAGGATATTAAGGATAGAGGGGCATAATTTGGGATTTACAAGTAACTTTTCTATCTATGACGACGATGATACAAAAAGATTAGTTAAATCAATATTAAAGGATTTGGATATTTCGGATAAAGAATTTCCTGTTGAAGGTGTCAAATCACAAATATCTTTACTTAAAAATAATTTGGAAACCAGTGATGATTACCTTGAAGAACACGATGATTTTGAAGGGGGATATACCGAAGCTAAGATAGCTCAGGTTTATGCCGAGTATCAAAAGAGATTATTAAGTAACAATGCGATGGATTTTGATGATTTACTGCTTAATATGAATATATTATTTGCAAAATGTCCCGAAGTGCTTAATAAATATAAAAACAGATTTAAATACATATTGGTAGATGAGTATCAGGATACCAACCTTTCTCAGTATGCTATAGTAAGCAAACTTGCAGAGGATCACAGAAATATATGTGTCTGCGGCGATGATGACCAAAGTATATATGGCTGGAGAGGAGCGTCTATCAGAAATATTTTAGAGTTTGAAGAAGACTTTGAGGATGCGACGGTCATAAGACTTGAACAGAATTACAGGTGCACACAAAATATTTTGAATGCGGCAAACGGTGTAATAGAGCATAATCAAAGAAGGATGGGTAAGACATTATTTACGGATAATGACGAAGGAGAAAAAATAAAGTATTTGAATGCAAACAGTGACCTCGAAGAATCGTCGCTTATTTCCAGGGAAATATTTTGCTTGAATGAATATCACGATATACCATACAGTGATATCGCCATACTATATAGGACTAATGCTCAGTCTCGTATACTTGAAGAAGGACTCATGAGAAGGAATATCCCTTATCAAATCGTTGCGGGAACGAAGTTCTATGACCGTATGGAAATCAAAGATATCCTTGCTTATTTAAAACTAATAGTCAACCCTCAGGATGATCTTGCTTTAATAAGAGTGATAAATACGCCCAAAAGGGGTATAGGTCCCGCAAGCGTGGAAAAAATCAAAGATTATGCCTTTATGAAGGGTATATCTATGTATGAAGTAATAAAGAATATAGACTCTTCGCCTTTGTTTAAAGGAGCCATAAAAGAGAAGCTGATGAATTTTAGGGATACTATAGAAGAAATCAGAAGGCTTCCCGAGAATAACGGACTTATGGACATAGTAATAAACACAATTCATTTAAGCGGATATGAAGAAATGCTTAAAGAAGGTAAAGTTGAGAACGCTTCAAACAGACTTGAAAACCTTGATGAACTTGTTAATGCTGCAGGAGATTTTGAAAGTAACGAAGAAGAAAATACATTGGAAGCATTTCTGGAAAATGCGGCTTTGGTCGCGGGAGTTGATTCATATGATGAAGATAGTTCAAAAGTATTATTGATGACTTTACATAATGCAAAAGGTCTTGAATTCAACATCGTATTTATGCCGGGCATGGAAGAAAATCTCTTCCCTACTTACAGAGCCGTGAATGAAGACAGCGAAATGGAAGAAGAGAGAAGACTTTGCTATGTCGGTATAACAAGGGCAAGAAAACAGCTTTACATGTCTTCCGCAGAAAGCAGAAGAGTTTACGGAAGAAACGAATTCAGAAATCCTTCAAGGTTTTTACTTGAAGTTCCCGATGATTTGATTGAAGGAACAAATGTTATCAAAGAAAATAGTAAAGAAAAAGAACTCTTAAAAAGTTCAATTAAAAGAATATATGACCCATATAAACAATCTCCTAAAAAGGCAGAAAATCTATTTAAGCAGAACAACAATCTTTCTGATGTTGACTTAAACCCGGGAGATAAAATAGATCACAGCGCTTGGGGTATAGGTACTGTAGTGGGAGTTGACGGTAGTGGTGAAGATGCAAAAGTAACCGCAGCCTTTCCTGAAATTGGTATAAAGAAATTTATGGCGGGTATAGCCAAATTTAAAAAAGTTCAGTAATATATATAAAACCATATTTTAAACTCTTTAGGGTTTTGGTATGGTTTTTTATATACAAAAATCTATGATTATTGTAAAATTATATAGAAAAAGTAAAAATTTTCTTATAAAAGTGTCACAATTTAAGATAAAAAGAGTCTAACTATATGAAAGGAGGAGCGAAATGGAAAATAAAGAGATCAATAAATTTATATCGTTAGCTGTTGAGGGAAACAGCGAAGCTTTAGAAAAAGTTTTATCCGAAATAAATGATTTTATATTCAATCTTTCCCTTAGAATGCTGGGGACCATTCATGACGCAGAAGACGCTACTCAGGAAATACTAATAAAAGTCATGTTAAATTTGTCTTCATTTAAAAAAGAGTCCGCATTTAGAACTTGGGTATATAAAATCGCGGTTAACTATTTATTTGATTATAAAAAATCCATGTTTTATAAATATCCTTTAAGTTTTGAATATTATGCAGATGATATCAAAGCCGGATATATTGATGATGAAGATATTTTTGAAGGAGATAAAAATGAGCTGTCAAAAGAGCTTAAATTGTCGTGTACCAATGTAATGCTCCAGTGTCTGGACGCTAAAAGCAGGTGTGTTTTTATTATTGGGACTATGTTCGATGTCGATAGTAAAACAGCGGGAGAAATATTGGATATGACACCTGAGAATTATAGGCAAATACTTCATCGTGCACGAAAAAAAATGGCTAAGTTTTTAAGTGAATACTGCGGTTTGAGCGGGACCGGATTGTGTAATTGTAAAAAAAGAATTGGTTATGCAGTATCCCAGCATAGATTAGATCCTAAGGACCTCGAGTATTCAAAACTTGAAACATTGGATGAAGATATATTGGAAGATTACATGAAATCAATGGAAGCTTTTAATGAAAAAATTACAGTTTTTGAAGATTTACCAAAATATAATTCCAATATAAATATGAAATCTTTTATTAATGATTTAGTTACCTCAAAACATATGAAAAAAATTAAAGAATACTAGGAGAATAAAAATGATAGACACTAAGAAAATTTTAAACTTTATAAAAGAACTTAAAGAAAACAATAAAAAAGAATGGTATCATGCACATAAAGAAGAGAGACTGGAAGCCAATATCGAATTTGAAAAATTAATACAAGAATTGATAATCGAAATAGGTAAATTTGATGAAAGTATTTTAAATAATCATCCGAAGGATCTAACATTTAAAATGGTAAGGGACACGAGGTTTAGTAAAGATAAGTCTCCATATAATCCTGTATTCAGAGCACATATTTCATCGAGAGGGAAGCTTCCCATTCCTGTCGGATATTATATTTACATAGGTTGTGACAATACTATATTTTTAGGCGGCGGATTATTTGCTGATATGTTTAAAGACGCTACCAACATGGTAAGAAGCTATATAGATAAAAACGGAAAAGAATTAGATGAAATAATAAACGACCCCAGTTTTAAAAATAATTTTGAAATGTGCGGAGTAAAACTTAAAAATGTACCCGCAGGTTATGATAAAGAACATCCTTACGGAGAATTCCTTAAACATAAAAGCTGGTTTATAGAATACCCTATAAGTGACAAAGACTTCATGGACAGTGAAGCATTTATAAAGAATGCAGCAGAAACATTTAAACTGATGAAGCCTTTTAATGATTATTTAAATAAAGCATTGGTCGATTTTGAAATGCCAAAAAGATAAATATTTACTGATATTATTATTTATAAATCTATTAATCAATTTTAAATATTAATATAATTAAAAAAAGAACTCGTTATGAGTTCTTTTTTATAAGTTAATTATATATTAAAATTCTATATTTCTGTATACTACTTTTCCGTCTTTTATTGTCATCTTTGGAATTATTAGTCTATTTCCCTCTAAGATGCCTCCATGTTTATCATTGAATGTTACATCTTTTTCTTTGATTTCCATAATACATATATCCGCGATTGTACCTTCTTTTAGCGTATCTATTTCTCCGCTTAGGTTCATTCTTTCTGCCGGATTTTTTATACATATTTTTGCTAATTCTTCTATACTCATACCGAGGTTTAAGTATATTGACATTGTATACGGAAGAGAAAATATAGGTCTTTCATAAACGTTGTATGTTACCAAATCCGTACCTATCAAATCCGGTTTTAAACCTTGCTTGAATGCCTTATTGATCATATCAAAGGAAAAGCTTCCTCTTCCGCTTGCTACATCGAATAAAACTCCTCTTTCCTTAGCTTTTATAGCTTCGTCTATTATTTTATCTTCGTCATCTAATATAGTAGGTTTTGTTTGCTGATACATATGAACCCAAATATCATCTTTTCTCAGCATATTAGCGGCTTCTTTTAATTCATCTAAATCTTTTATATGTACAGAAACCGGAATATTTAGCTCTTCTGCCAATTCTATTGTTTTTTCAAGAGGTTTTAACCCCATATCTTTTATGGAATCTCTGCAAAGTCTAATTTTAAGACCTAAGATAGTATCTCTATATTTTTCGGTATAGAATTTTATCATTTCTTTATTGAAAAATTTGGGGTCTATGTTTTCAAAATAATCTTCGGTAATGAGTCCGGAATTGGACACGTTTAAATAGCATTTTATGTTCATCATCGAATTCATAACAACGCTTTTATAGAATAAATTGAAATTTGACCATCCCGAAGACCCTTGGTCTATAGCGGATGTCACTCCGCTTGGAAGCATTATTACCTCCGCATTTAAATTAGTATCACCGCCTCCGTTATAAATATGAGTATGGTTTTCGATGAGTCCGGGCATTACGTAATGCCCGTCTGCATATATCTTTTGTTTATACTCTATTTTTCCATTATCTTTCGGAGGTGATACTATTTTATCACTAATAATATAAATGTTACCTTTTTGATTTTTATTATATAGCGGATCGATTAACGTTCCGTTTTCAATGATAATATCATATAGCATTTATCTTTCCTGACTTTCCTTTTGTCTTTTATGAGTAGCTCTTGCTTTTAAAAGCTGATTTTGAATATCTTTTTCAGCCTTTTCCCCTGCTCTGTCTAATAAAATAGGAGTTGCGTCAATAGTCTTTTTATCTAAAACGACTTTATTATCCAAAGTAACTGCAAAATCATAATCAAAATTAATGTTTTCCGCTTCCATACTATCGACAGCTATGACGTTGCTTTCTATAAAGAAATCTTCTCCTAAATTATAGATTCTTTCTTTTATGTTTTCAACATCATCCTTATTTCCATTTGATACCAGTAAAACTTCAATCATAATTTAACCTCTTAGCCTGCTAAGCCAAAAATTGATAGTATTGGTTTTATTAATAATAAGAATGCATGTTCAGGATTACCGCCTGCTATTAATGATGCACCTGTAGGTAAATCTACTCCTGCCCATGTTGCAAGTCCCGTAACGAGCGGACATATTGCATTGATAACATATATATGCAGTGCATAGAAAATGAGCATTGTAACAATGGTCCTAAATAAATTTCCTTTAGAGTATGCAGCCGCAGGAACGCAGAAATATGTAAGTCCTGTTAGTGAAACTATAGGTAAAAATCCATTTCCCGGAAGTAATACCGCTAAAAGAATTGCGAAAGGTATCATTATCGTAGATGCTGCTATAACTGTAGGATCTCCTATACCTAAAGCACAGTCCATACCAATTAGTAACGATCTTCCTTTAAGTCTCTTCTTAGTAAAATCAGAAGCAGCTCTTGAGATTGGAGCCAAACCTTCCATTAGAAGTGAAACCATTCTAGGTAGAAGTACCATAGCTGCCGCAATACCTACACCGGTATTAAGGATTTTATCAAGCGGAAGTCCGCCAAGTAAACTTAATATTATACCTATGAAGAACCCTAAGAACATAGGGTCGCTTATACCCTTTAATTTATTGATCTTTGCAGGATTTATATCAAAATCTTTAAGTCCGGGTATAAGGTCTATTACTTTATTTACTATAAATGAGCATATAGCGCTTGTCATTATGGCAAGTGTGGTACAGCTGGTGCCTTCAAGTCCGAAATATTCCTGCCAGGTTTTTGAATCCCAGTCGGCAAGAAGAAGAGTGATAATAGAGAATATAGCTGAAACTATGAGTCCTACAGCTATACTTCCTGAAATCAAATAGGCAATGCCTCCTGCTAAGATAAAGTGAAACATGTTCCAAATATCAATGTTTAATGTTTTTGTTAATTTTAATACAATCATTATTACGTTTATTAAAATAGCCAACGGAATAACGAGTGCTGCAATAGGGGTTGCCCACGCTGCTGCTCCTACTGTCGGAAATCCAACGTCGATTATATTAAAATTAATACCAACTTTTTCTGCAAGTGCGGTTGCCGCAGGTGATACTGCGTTACCGAGCAGTGATATAATCAAGTTGATACCCTGAAATCCGATACCAACGAGTAATCCCGATCTGAATGCTTTCAATGGTTTCATTCTGAATGCCAATCCCAATAATATTAAAAATAGCGGCATGATTACCATTGCTCCGAGTGAATCTGTAATATATTTTACAATAGTTAATAATGTATCCATAATATCCTCCTTATTAAAACTTATAAATTACAATATTTTTCCCTTTTTAATACGTATATTTTTTCCCTTTTATACAACTATTTTTTTATTTCTTTAACTGCTTCAACGAATTTATCGATAAATATATCTTCTCCTATTCCCGTAAGAAGAGATGTTCCCGATAATATTTTTACTTTTACATCATCATTGGAATACCTGCTGGTCACGACAACCAAATCAGCATCCGCCAGCATTCCCTCAAGTCCGCTCATTGATGTTTTCTTGAGATTGATATCTAGATTATAGTCTTCGGCGATATCTTTAAGACGCTGTTCTACGACTGTCGATGTTGCTATCCCGCTTCCGCATGCGACTACCACATTTACTGTCACAGTATAAACCTCCTTTCAATTTTTTATAAAATATATATAATGTATATATTTAACTGAATTATTTGGCTATCAGGATCCTTACTCCTTTTTCTTCAAATCGTCTCTTTAAGTCCGCTTCCATTTTATCTGTTATTATTATGTCTATTTTATCTACATCGCAGAGTTTCGCGAAAGATTTTTTCCCTATTTTAGAGCTGTCACATAGAACGATTACTTTATTTGCATTTTTTATCATTTGTTTTTTTACTGCTACCGAGTCCAAAAAGTTATAAGATAAACCTTCATTTAAATTTAAGCTGTCTACGGATAAAAAACATATATCGGCTAGTGTATGTTTGAATAGATCTTCCGCCATAGGTCCAAAAATGGCATATCCCGGAGTTTTTATATATCCTCCGCATATTACAACGCTCATACTTGGATATGTAGCAAGCTTATTTGCTATCCTTACATCATTTGTAACTACTACGATTTCTTTATCATTCAAGTATGAAGCTATTTCATTCGTTGTAGAACCGTTATCTATTATTACTATTTGCTTATCTTGTATCAGCTTCGCGGCAAGAGCTCCGATTTTTCTTTTTTCGTTTATTGCCGTCATGTTCTTTTTATAATAAGGTGTTTCGTTTAAAAATATATTTTCTGAGGGTATCGCTCCTCCATGATTTTTCTTAATCTTTCCTTTTTCTTCTAATTCAATCAAATCTTTTCGTACAGTTACTTTAGAAACATTAAACTTCTCGGAAAGCTCATTTACCGTTGCCTCTTTCTTTTCGTATATGTATTCTAATATTGCGTATTGTCTTTTATTCTTATACATAACTATTCAATCCTTTGTTTCTTTTCTCTTTACCTTAATTATAGCAAAAAGAAAAGAAAAGTAAATTAAATATGTTTGTTTTTGTTGTTTATTGCGTATTTATATTGCGTTTTATTTCCTTTGGTGTGAAAATCATATAATATTACTTTCCGTTAGAAAGAAATATTATATAGATATTTAATTGGATATAAGATATTTTAATATATAAGATACTTGATTATATAATCAGTTAAATATAATTATGTAAAAATTATATAATATAATTTTTTTAATGTCAAATATATTTAATATTTTGTAAATAGTTTTACAAAATATTGTCATAAATAAAAAGACAACATATATAAAAATATGTTGTCAACAATTATTTCAATTTCTAAACTAAATCAACTTTAACTTCATGTTTTTTTATAAAGCCATAATCATTTAAATCCTGAGCATTTTTATTAGTTATTATAATGTCAATATCATCGATATTAAGACCCGTTGCCATAGAGTGTTTCCCTATTTTGGTATAATCGCATAATACAATTACATTTTGGGAGTTTTTGGCTATTATTTTTTTTAATTTAGCTAAAGTTATATCAATGAACATAGCACCTTTTTCATCCGTAAGCCCCAGGCAACCTAAAAAAGCTTTATTAAAGTTTAATGTTTTAATTACATCCAGTGTGAAAAGTGATACCATACTTTCATTTTCATTTATGAAGTTTCCGCCAACCAATGTTATGTTGGCAAACATCATTTTAGATGTTATTTTGGCTACATTAGCACAACTTGTAATGATCTTTATATTTAAATTAGGCTTGTTTTCAAATAGTGATTTTGCAAATTCTACACATGTGCTGCCTCCCCCGATATAAATTATATCGTTATCTTCAACGTAATTTAAAGCTTTTTTTGCTATCCTTGATTTTAATTCTAAATTTTCACATTCTCTTTTTGAATATTGAGAGAAATCTTCGTTGCTGAAGACAATTCCTCCATAGGAAATGGTTATATTTTGTGATTCTTCAAGTGTTTTTAAATCCCTTCTTATTGTTAAATGAGAAACATTTAGCATTTCACCCAGTTCGTTTATGGTTATATGCTTATTTTCTTTTAAAATATCCATTATTTTGCGTTGTCTTTCTTCGACTTTATTCATTTTAACTCTCCAAATTTTTTAATTTGCTAATATTATTATACATAAATTATAATAAAATGAAAAATATTTTTCAATATTTAAACAGTATATTGTATTTATTATAATTGATAAATATATTGATTTACATTTTTTATTCTAATAGTTATATCTTTCTTTTCGTTGCTATAGTCTTATTTTCATATTAAACGGTTTTATTAGAAATATTTTAAAAATTATGAAAACATTATTAAAACATTATTAAAAGATAAACATGTGATATTATAATTTATTTTATATGAGAAGGTTTTTGAAATTTTATTATATTAAAAAATAAGTACAAGAAAATATGTTTTGAGTTTTGAAGTAAGATACTAAAATGTGTATAGCTGTAATTATTAATATGATATCCTAATTAGTTTAAAATCGAAGAATAATTTAATATATGTATTTTAAGATTTATAGAGATTTATTTTAGGAGCATACATTATATTAAGATATTTAATATGTGAATTAGAATTCGGAAATAAAAAATTACCGGTAGAGGAATATTACCCGGGAAAAGTACAATACTCCGTGATATATTATCAATATACAAAAAATAAAAATAATTTTATATTTTATAAGTAAAATGGTTATAAACTATATGTTTGATAATTTATTAAATTTTAATAAAGAAATAAGAAATTAAATATTTTTGTAACAAGTAATTTAACTAGAGAGAAAAAAAGGTAAGTAGGTAAAAAGGAGAAGTATTCCTCTTTTTATTTGTTTTTATAATATTATGTTGATAAGTAAAGCAGAAAAGTTATATAATCTACAATAAATACATAATAAGGAGCATAATAATGGATAAAAATAAAGACATACTTTTAATAAATGACTTGCCGGGGGTAGGTAAAGTTGCGTTATCGGCTATGATGCCTATAGTATCTTCAATGGGATTTAGAGTTCACAATCTGCCTACCGCAATAGTTTCAAATACTCTTGACTATGGACTATTTGAAATACTTGATATGAGCGAGTATATGAGAAAGACTATAGATATCTGGAACGAACTTGGATTTAAATTTGATGCTATCTGTACCGGCTTCATAAATTCCGACGAACAGGTTGGACTTATCGAAAAGATAATTGAAGATAATAAAGAGAATGATCCACTTATTATGGTCGATCCGATTATGGGGGACGACGGTAATTTATATATGGGATTAAGTAAGAATGTAGTTAAGAATATGAGAGAAATGTGTGCCCTTGCAGATATCGTTACTCCTAATTTTACCGAAGCTTCTTTTATACTTTATGATGAAATGAAAAAGGATGAACTTGATAGTGATGAAATAAAAGAATACATTGATGAATTCAGAAAACTGGGTTCAAAATCAGTAGTGATAACAAGTGTTAAAAGTAAAGATAGCAGTAATTATTCAATAGAAGGTTATTCACATTTTGAGGATGAATATTTTTCTGTGCCTTATGATTATATAAACGTAAGGTTCCCGGGTACCGGAGATGTTTTTTCGGGTGTCATGGTAGGAAAAGTCTTGGAAGGCAAAACTCTTAAAGAAGCTTGCAAAATAGCTTCGGATTTTGTCAGGAAAGCTATGGAGAGAGATGAAAAAATAGTTGTTGACAAGAGAAAAGGAATGAACATAGAAGATAATCTTCAGTTTTTAAAATAGGAGAATGAAATGAGAAGAAAAGACAGAGAGATGAATGAAGATTTTGCCTTTAGTGTTCTGGATAAGGCTCCTTTTGTTACTTTATCCATGGTAAACGAAGATAAACCTTATTCCGTGCCAGTTTCAATAGCAAGAGATAATGATATTTTATATTTTCATTGTGCTTTGGAAGGGACTAAGATAGATATTTTAAATAAGAATAATAATGTAACACTAACTGCGGTAAGTAAATGTAAGCCAAGACCTATTGATTTTACTTTAGAATATGAAAGTGCTGTAGTAAATGGAAAAGCATTTAGTGTAACTGATGAAAAAGAGAAGATTTATGCTCTTAAATTGATATGTGAGAAATATGCATTATCTAATATGGATAACTTCGAAAATGCAATTAACAGAAGCTTACATAGAACTAATATCATAAAGATAGAAATTGATGATATATATGGAAAGAGAAAAAAATATGGCTCTGATGGAAAAGAGCTGAAATACTGTAAAGAAAAATAAAGGACTAACATATGTTAGCCCTTTATTTTATAGTGTTCCGAAAATCCTGTCTCCCGCATCTCCGAGTCCGGGTACTATATATCCATTTTCGTTCAAATGATCGTCTAATGTACCCATATAAATATCTATATCGGGGTGTGCTTCCTTAAGTTTGTTTACCCCTTCAGGAGCAGCTATTACACATATGAATGTTATGTTTTTTATTCCTTTTTCTTTTATTTTATCTATTGCGTCAACTGCTGAGCCTCCGGTAGCCAGCATAGGATCCACCACAAATGTCTGCATGGTTTCGTAATTCCCCGGCATTTTAAAATAATATTCTCTGGGTTTTAATGTTTCTTCATTTCTTTCCAGCCCTATATGTCCTACCCTTGCATTCGGTAAAAGTTCCAGCATTCCTTCCAGCATTCCAAGCCCTGCTCTTAAAATCGGAACTATGGTTATATCTTCATTAATAAGTTTTTCGCATTGTGCCGTGCATAGTGGTGTTTCAACCTCAATATTTTGTGTCTTTAAATTTCTTGTTGCTTCATAGCCAATCAATACGGAAAGCTGTTTTATGGAATCTCTGAATGTTTTTGTATCGGTTTGTTTGTTTCTTATTTTACTTAAATAGTCCTTTATTATAGGATGTTCTGCAATTACTACTTTTGACATATTATTACCTCATCGTTATTCTGTTATTTATTTTATAATAAAGTAAAGTATAAATCAATTACAGTATCATAATTATTTAGAAATATTACATAATTTGACTAAATGTGTACTATGTTATATAATTAAAAGTATTAATAAATAAATTTTTATAAAATTATAATTCAATATTCATACTAATTTAAGTTTCATTTAATAATAAAGTAGGATAATTATAATATATATGTAGAAAAATAAAATTTTATGGAAAGGGAGTATTTAAATGATTAAATTTGAAGATGTCTCCAAGTCGTACAAGAAAAAATCGGTACTCAAGGACGTCTCATTTGAAATCGAAGATGGTGAATTTGTTTGTTTATTAGGTCTTAGCGGCTGCGGAAAAACCACTATCCTAAAGATGATAAATAAACTCATAACCCCCACAAAGGGTAAAATAAGCATTAACGATGAGGATATAAGTAAAATCAATGATATCGAACTGAGAAGAAAAATCGGCTATGTAATACAGCAGACCGGATTATTCCCTCATATGACGGTTAGAGAAAATATAGAGCTTATACCAAAACTTCAAAAGAAAGATAAAGAAAAAATAAAAGAGAAGACTTATGAACTTTTGGATATGATAGGTCTTGAAGCAGATGAATATCTCGATTTATATCCTACACAGATGAGCGGCGGTCAGCAGCAGAGAATAGGAGTTGCAAGAGCTTTTGCAAACGATCCTGATATCATACTTATGGATGAACCATTCAGTGCACTTGACCCCATTACGAGAAACAACCTACAGGATGAGCTTTTGGAAATCCAGTCAAGGGTCAAGAAAACCATTGTTTTTGTAACTCATGATATTTCCGAAGCAATAAAACTAGCGGATAGGATATGTCTTATTAATGAAGGAAGGATACAGCAGTATGCTTCCCCCGAAGATATATTGAAACATCCGGCAAATGACTTTGTTCAGAATTTTATAGGCAAGAAAAGGATATGGGAATCTCCCGAACTTATAAGAGCAGAAGATATTATGCTTGATAATCCCGTTACATGCTATGATAATCTGAAATGCTTTAAAGCCGGTGCAATAATGGGAGATAAAAAAATTGACAGCATTATAGTTATAAACAAGAAAAGAAAATTTTTGGGTCTTTTAGATGCCAGACGTGCATTAAAGGAACGTAACAAAGACTTGACCGTAGGAGAAGTATTAAACAGACACAAAGAAAAATATCATACCAACTTTATATATGTTTCTCCGGAAGATTCCATAATAGATGTGCTTAATAAGACCGATGAGACAAATATATATACTATTCCTGTGGTTGACAAGGATAATAAATTAGTGGGACTTATTACTAAGAGTATCTTATTTACAGCACTTAAACAAAAATATGATGAAAGCGAGGATGAAGAATAATGAGTGGATTTATAGATTATTTTTCGGCTAACGCTTCTACCATATTAGATTTATTTATAAAACATATCGAGCTTACATTTATTGCAATTATAGCTTCGATAATAATAGGTGTTCCTTTAGGTATTTTGATTTCCTACGTAAAACCTGCCAAAAAACCTATAATGGCTCTTACTAATATAATCCAGGCTATTCCTTCAATGGCACTGCTCGGATTTTTGATACCATTTGTAGGTATAGGAACAAAGCCTGCGATTATAATGGTTATATTGTATTCGCTTCTTCCAATAGTAAAGAATACTTATGCGGGTCTATCGAATGTAAATCCTGATACACTTGAAGCTGCCAAAGGAATAGGGCTTACCAAACTCCAAATACTTTATAAAGTCCAGCTTCCACTTGCTCTTCCGGTAATCCTTGCCGGAGTAAGGATAAGTGCTGTCAGTGCTGTAGGGCTTATGACTCTTGCCGCATTTATAGGTGCCAGCGGTCTTGGTTATTTGGTTTATGCGGGGATTAGGACAGTTAATAACAATCAAATATTATCCGGAGCCATACCGGCCTGTTTCTTAGCGTTATTTATTGATTATATTTTTGGTATATTTGAAAATAAATTGATACCTAAAAATATGAAACTTTCAAATCCTACAAGTAAATTCAAAAGGAATTTTGATAATGTAATTATAATACTTACTTGTATAGCATTAATCTTTGGAAGTGTATATAATTTTAAACAAAGTTCCGGCGGGAAAACTATTAATTTAGGTTCCATGGACTTTACCGAACAGGAAGTTCTTTCATACATGACAAAAGAGCTTATAGAAGAAAATACAGATATCAATGTTAAACAATCATTATCATTAGGTGCCAGCGGTATCGTACTCGATGCAATGAAATCCGGTGATATAGATATGTATATCGATTATACCGGGACTTTATACGGAAGTGTATTGGCGCATGAAAATATAAATGACATGAAGAAAGTTCTTGATACATGTAAAAAAGAAATGAAATCGAAGTATAATTTAAATGTTTATGATAGTTTAAACTTTAATAATACTTATACATTAGCGGTAAGAAAAGATACAGCTAAGAAATATAATTTGAAGAAATTCAGCGATCTTGAAAGAGTTGCAGATAAACTTACTTTATCGCCGACTTTGACATTTATGGAAAGGAAGGACTGTTATAAATCACTTCAAAAGACTTATGGAATGAACTTTAAGGAAGTTGTACCTATAGACGGTTCTCCTAGATATACAGCTCTTAAAAATAAGAACTGTGATGTAATTGACGCTTATTCTACTGACGGACTTTTGAAGAAGTATGACCTTGTTGTCCTTGAAGATGATAAGGGAGCCTTCCCTAGATACGAAGCTGTTCCCGTAGTTAGTGACGAAGTCAATGAAGAATGCCCTGAAGTAAAAGGGCTAATGGAAAAATTGTCAAAATATCTAAATGAAGATGTAATGATAGACCTTAATTATCAAGTTGATGTAGAGGGTAAAAAAGCTAAAGATGTTGCTCATGATTTCTTATTATCAAAGGGACTTATAAAATAGGTTATAGAAAATGAAATAAAAATCTCATAGAAATTTCTATGAGATTTTTTTATTATAAGAATTTATATAAGTTTAGTCCGGTTTCCTCGTCATACTCTCTTTCTACTTTTCCTTCTATATTAAGGAGTGTAATTTCACTGGTAGCAGAGATAAAACATTCATTTAAGTGACCTCCGAAAATTTGCATATCTTTATTGCAAAGATTTATATGTACATGCAGATATACTTCATCATCAAAAGTGGATATATTACCCACCAGAGAAGTTATTTCCATTGGCTCTTCCATAGTCGTTTGATGATATAATTTATTTTCTGTATCGTATAGACCTATCGTTGCTTTATTTGCTGCGCCAAGCCCCACGAAGCTTCCCAGCTTGATATTTTCTTTCCTGCATAAATCCGTTATGCTTGATATTACTTCATCTCCTTTATTGAGTCTGATTATATATTTCTCTTTAAATTTTCTAAATTCCATTTTTATCTCTCCCCTCAAGGAATTATTTAATGTTAATATAATTATACTTCTTCTAAAATAAAAGAACAAGCAAGTAAATAATTCTTAATGTATATTTAATGAAATATAAATAAAAATCTAACAATTAATTTAATTCATTATTATGTTTTCTTTGACTGAATATAAAAAAGAGTATATAATTGAATTAATAAATATTCATTTAGGGGGTACGTTATGAGTTACATATTAGGTTTTTTTGATATCCTGTCAAACCTTGGAGCAAGTGTTATGATGCCTATAATTATTTTTGTCATCGCTCTTTGCCTTGGTACGGGATTTGGGAAAGCACTTAAGGCAGGTCTTACAATGGGAGTTGCGTTTATAGGTATCAATCTTGTAATCAATTTGCTTGGAAATACTATCGGTCCGGCTGCACAGCAAATGGTAGAAAATCTTAATTTAAATTTAAATATCCTTGATGTAGGCTGGCCTACCGCAGCACAGATTGCATTTTCAACAAAAGTAGGAGCAATAATCATTCCTGTTTGTCTTCTTGTAAATGTCGTCATGTTGATATTTAATCTTACACAAACCGCGGATATCGATATTTGGAATTTCTGGCAGTTGGCATTCACCGGTTCTCTTGTTGCTATAGTTACTTCTTCTGTAACATTAGGACTACTTGCCGCTGTTTGTGAATTCGTAATAGCTTTGGTGCTTGCGGACTTAACGGCGGATAAAATTGCTAAAGTTACAAAAATGGACGGGATAAGTTTCCCTCATACTATGACTGTAGTTTTGGCTTCTATTTCATTCGTAGTAGATAAGATAATCGATAAGATACCTGGACTTAACAAAATAGATATAAATGCTAAAAAAATGGAAGAAAAACTCGGCGTCTTAGGCGATCCGCTTATTATAGGATTTGTTATAGGTCTAGTTATAGGTATACTTGCATATGGTATAAAAGCTTATGATAAGTACCTTTTAATTGCTATTACTTTAGGAGCTACACTCGTTCTTATTCCCGCAATGGCAAAATACTTCGGAGAATCTCTTACTCCTATTTCCGAAAGAGCTCAGGTAATTGTAAATAAGAAGTTTAAAAACAGAGGTAAAATATATATAGGAATGGACGCTGCCGTTGCTCTCGGTAATTCAACAACGATAGCTACCGCACTAATCCTTACACCTATCATAATACTTCTTGCTTTGATAGTTCCTCACAATCAGTTCCTTCCTTTTGCGGACCTCGGTTCTGCACCGTACATAATGGCTTTGATTGTACCTATGTGTAACGAAAATGCATTCAGAAGTTTACTAATAGCTATATCTATGATGGCTATAGGTGTGCTTTTATCTACTGCCATCGCTCCTGTGTTTACTCAGGCTGCACTAAGTGCTTCTTATCAGCTTCCCGAAGGTTTTAGTTTAGTAAGCTGTATTTCAAACGCATCGACGCCTTTAAATTATATACTGGTTAAAGTGTCAGAAATATTTAGATCTTACGGTGCTGCCATATTCTTTGCGGTAACAAGTTTAGTATGTGCAGTAGCAAATGGTATCAGGATAAGAAAACAAGTTAAACAATCAAAAGAAATAAGCGAAAATTAAACAAAATCAAAAAATTAAAGTAAAATACCAAGATTATCCCGTCTTGGTATTTTTTATTTGTGGAAATATTTATAAATTTGTGAAAAAAATTTTATTTTTATGAAATTGTTTGTTATAATAGTTAGGCATATGTTAAACAAAGGAGATCGAAAATGAAGGAACAAGAAAATTTTAAACCTTTTGTCCCTGCCGAAAAAACATTGCCAGAGTTTACAGCAACATCTATTATATTAGGTATCATCATTGCTGTATTGTTCGGTGGGGCTAATGCCTACTTGGGACTTAGAGTAGGTATGACAGTATCCGCTTCCATTCCGGCGGCGGTTATCTCAATGGGGATTATCAGAGTAATCCTTAAAAGAGATTCAGTGCTTGAAAATAATATGGTACAGACCATTGGTTCTGCGGGAGAGTCCGTAGCAGCCGGTGCTATCTTTACCCTTCCTGCACTTTTCTTATGGGCAAATGAATGGAAAACAGCATTCCCTTCTTTACTTGAAATCGCAATTATTGCCGCAATAGGCGGATGTCTTGGTGTACTTTTTATGGTACCGCTAAGAAAAGCATTGATTGTTAAAGAACATGGGACTCTTCCTTATCCCGAAGGACAAGCTTGTGCGGAAGTACTTCTTGCGGGAGAGGAAGGCGGAGCAAAAGCCGGTCTTGTATTTAAAGGACTTGGTATAGCCGCTGTTTATAAATTTATAGCAGACGGACTTAAACTGTTCCCAAGTGAAGTCCATTATGAAATCCCGGCATATCCCGGAGCCGGAGCCGGTGCGGATGTACTTCCCGCTTTGCTTGGTGTGGGTTATATCTGCGGAACTAAGATTTCATCTTACTTATTTGCAGGCGGTGTTCTCGGATGGTTCGTATTAATGCCGATGATCGTACTTTTCGGAAGTAACATAGTACTATTCCCTTCTACTACTCAAACTATAGGTCAGATATATGCTGAAATGGGTTCAATGGGGATTTGGTCAAACTATATCAAATATATAGGTGCCGGGGCAGTTGCCGCAGGCGGATTTATAAGTTTGATAAAATCTTTACCTCTTATAGTTACTACATTTAAAGATGCTATAAAAGATTTTGGTAAAACATCAAGTGATAATGATACTGCAAGAACTGACAGAGATTTACCTATGTCTGTGATCCTTGTTGGTATTTTGGCGTTTGCTTTGATATTGTGGTTGATACCAATAGTTCCTGTTAATTTATTCTCTGCATTAATGATAGTAGTGTTCGGATTTTTCTTCGCAACAGTATCATCGCGTATGGTCGGACTTATAGGAAGCAGTAACAATCCTGTATCGGGTATGACAATAGCGACAGTATTAATTGCAAGTATTTTATTAAAACTTACCGGTCAAACAGGCAGAGAAGGTATGGTAGCAGCCATTGCAATCGGTGCTGTTATATGTATCATAGCTGCTATAGCCGGTGATACATCTCAGGATTTAAAGACAGGTTATATTGTGGGAGCTACACCTAAACGTCAGCAAATCGGTGAACTTATCGGTGTTGTTGCGTCTGCTGTTGCAATCGGAGCAATCCTTTACTTATTGAATGCTGCTTGGGGATATGGCTCGACTCAGCTTCCTGCTGCACAAGCCACTCTTATGAAAATGATCGTAGAAGGCGTTATGGGAGGAAATCTTCCATGGAACCTGATATTTGTCGGAGTATTTATAGGTATTGTAGTTGAAATACTTGGCATTCCCGTTCTTCCGTTTGCAGTAGGGCTATACTTACCTATACATTTAAGTGTACCTATGATGATCGGCGGAGCCATTCGTTGGATTATTGAAAAGAAAAAGGACATGGACGAAGCTAAAAAGAAAGCTGTTGTTGAAGACGGAGTATTATTCTCATCCGGTTTGATTGCAGGCGAAGGTCTGATAGGTATTCTTCTTGCGGTATTTGCCATAATCCCAATGAAAGGCGGAAGTTCCAATCTCGGTGAAATATTAGGAAACTTCGGTTCTCAAACGTTCTTAAATTCTAATTTAGGAGGTATAGTATTCTTCCTTATCTTGATTGCTATATTCTTTAAATTAACATTATTTAAGAAGGCTAAGAGTAATGAAGAATAAAAATAGCGAAAATTATTTGGACTATATTCCGATTTGTGCTCCCGACCATGAATTTACGGTTCGTAAAGACGGTATCGTTGTAATTCATCAGGAGCATAAAGGATTTTACAGTAAAATCGCACAAAAGATTTATAAACGTCCGAAGGTAAGTAATATCGATTTGGATGAATTCGGAAGCTTTGTATGGAAACAAATGGACGGACAAAGAACTATTTATGAAATAAGTTTACTTGTTAAAGAAAAGTTTGGAGAAGATGCTGAACCGTTGATTCCAAGGCTTACGGAATTTTTTAGGATATTATTTAAAAATCAATTTATCGGATACGTTAAGGAAAAGAAATAATAAATTATTTTTTGATTTAGAGAACACATTTATATGTGTTCTTTTTTTATTAATAGTGTTATTATATAAAATTAAAAGGAGCAGAAAAATGGAACAAAAGGAATATTGGAATAATATTGCAGATACAAAAGAGTTTACTACACCTTTTAATTTAAGTGAATTTAGTAACTTTGTAAAAAAGGATATGAAAATTCTTGATGTTGGGTGTGGTTACGGAAGAACTTTAAATGAGTTATATGACTTTGGATATAAAAATCTTTATGGGATAGATTTTTCAGGAAACATGATTAAGAGAGCAAGGATGAATAATCCAAGTATAGACTTCAAAGTGAATGACGTAGACTTGCCTTATAAAGATGACACTTTCGATGCTGTGATTTTATTTGCTGTTCTTACATGTATCAGTGATAATGATACTCAAAGGGATTTAATACGTGAAATTTATAGAGTTTTAAAACCCGGAGGCATTGTTTATGTCAACGATTTTCTTCTAAATAATGATGAAAGAAATATAAATAGATATAATAAATATAAAGATAAGTATGGTATTTACGGAGTCTTTGAACTTGAAGAGGGTGCTATATTAAGACATCATGACTATGGTTATATAAAAGGATTGCTTAATGTTTTTGATAAATTAAAATTTAAAAGGGAGACCTTTAAAACCATGAACGGACATACATCAAATGGTTTTTATTTCTTTGGTAAAAAATAAGATATATATTTTATTTATGTTAAAATATTAATAATAAATTTATAATGATAAAATAAAGGGAAAAGTTATGGGACATTTAGGATTTTCTTATGTAGGTATGATATATTTATTTATGCTTTTTATACCCAATATTATATGGAGTAAAAATCAGCCCGCAGAATACGAATATAAAAATGAGAATAGAATACTTATTATATTTGAAAGAATAGGACAAGTTTTGGTAAGCTGTACGGTTTTAATATTTAGCGATTTTAATATCCATTCTTTTTCAGTATGGAGTATATGGCTTATATTGTCATTTGCATTTATGCTTATTTATGAATATTGGTGGATAAGATATTTTAAGAGCCATAAAACATTAAAAGACTTTTACAGCTCAATATTTGGTATTCCTGTTGCAGGTGCGACTCTTCCTATATTGGCATTTTTGTTTCTTGGTATATATGGTAATGTAATATGGCTTGTAATATCAACAATAATACTTGGCATAGGACATATCGGAATACATTTAAATCATTTGAAAGATATAACTGATTAAACATAAAAAGGAAATTGATAATGAGTAATAGACCAAAGTTAAATAAGGATTTAGACAGTGAGACATTTAAAAGTTATTATTATTTAAAGGAAGAGTTAGTAAATTTTTTAAGAAAAGAAGGAATGCATACTTCAGGGAGTAAACTCGAACTTACGGATAGGATAAGCCATTATTTGGATACAGGAGAGAAAAAAGAAAGTAAAAATACTAGGAAGAAAAGCAATTTAAAAAAGGAAATAACTTTAGAAAGTATCATTGAAGATAACTTTGTCTGCTCTGAACAGCACAGAAAGTTTTTTAAAGAACAAATTGGAAAATCCTTTTCTTTTAATGTAATATTTCAAAAGTGGCTAAAGTCAAACAGCGGAAAAACTTATAAAGACGCTGTGGAAATGTATTATAAAATCCTTAAAGATAAGAAAAAAGGAAAGACTAAAATAGATAAGCAGTTTGAATATAACACATATATCCGAGATTTTTTCAGTAACAACAAAGAAAAAAACTTGGATGAAGCTATAAAATGCTGGAAATATAAGAAGAGTTTAAAAGGTCATAATAAGTACGAAGAAAGTGATTTAAAAGTATTAACAGATGAATAAATTATAAATGTGGATATGTTGATAAGCAGTTAAAATTTATTTAATTCATTAAGGGAGAAATAATATGTTGTATTCTATAAAATAAAAATATTTTAATTTATTTCTCCAGTGATTAAAAGTAAAAAACCGTAAAAAATAAACTATTATGTAAAATAAAAAGGACCGTAAGGTCCTTTTTATCTTAGAATGTAACGGCTAAAGCTCCGTCTTTAATATCTACTGTAAGTATCGTTCCGCTTTCAAAGTTATTAGATAGAATTGATTTTGCAATAAGGGTCTCTACTTTACTTTGAATAAATCTCTTAAGAGGTCTTGCTCCAAATATTGGGTCGTATCCGTTATCAATAATAAATTCTTTTGCTTTATCTGTAATATTTAAATGTAAGAATTTATCTTCCATTCTCTTTTCAAGATTTTTAAGCATCAAGTCTACAATCTTAGATATTTCTTCTTTTTTAAGCGGTTTATAGATTACTATTTCATCGAGCCTGTTTAAAAATTCAGGTCTGAAATTTGCTTTAAGCAGTTTATCTATATTATCTTTTGTTTCATCTGTGATATCACCATATTTTTCTGTGCTTTCCAATAAATAATCGCTACCGAGGTTGGAAGTCAAAATTATAATGGTATTCTTGAAGTCTATAGTCCTTCCCTGTGAGTCCGTAACTCTTCCGTCATCAAGTATTTGAAGAAGGATATTGAATACATCAGGATGAGCTTTTTCTATTTCATCGAATAAAACCACGCTGTACGGATTTCTTCTTACCGCTTCGGTAAGCTGACCGCCTTCGTCATATCCAACATATCCCGGAGGCGCACCGATAAGTCTGGAAACACTGAATTTTTCCATATACTCACTCATATCTATACGTATGATATTTTGTTCGTTATCAAATAAAGTATACGCAAGTGTTTTGGCAAGCTCGGTTTTACCTACCCCTGTCGGTCCCAGGAACAAGAAGGAACCTATAGGTTTGGATGGGTCCTGTATTCCCGCACGAGATCTTATGATTGCGTCTGATACGAGTTTTACCGCTTCATCCTGTCCTATTACCCTTTCATGCAATGTATCTTCTAAATGAAGGAGTTTTTCTCTTTCACCTTCAACAAGCTTTGACACCGGTATATGTGTCCATTTAGAAACAATTTTAGCTATTTCTTCATCGGATACTTTATCTCTCAAAAGGGTATTATTCTTTTCTTTGGATTTTTCTTCCTCTTCTTTTAGTTGTTTTTGTAAATCAGGGAGCTTTCCATATTTAAGCTCTGCGGCTTTATTAAGATTATTTACTCTTTGAGCCTGTTCAATTTCAACATTTACTTTGTCTATTTCTTCTCTGAGCCTTTGTGCTTTTCCTATATTGTCTTTTTCTTTGAGCCACTTAGCTTTCATTTCATTGAACTTATCTTGAAGTTCCGCAATTTCTTTGTTTATTTCTTCAAGGCGTTTTTTAGACAATTCATCTTTTTCTTTTTTTAGTGCGGTAGCTTCGATTTGGTACTGTATGATTTTTCTGTTCACTTCGTCGAGTTCCGTAGGCATAGAGTCCATTTCGGTTTTTATTAAAGCACAGGCTTCATCAATCAAGTCTATTGCCTTATCGGGTAAAAATCTGTCTGTGATGTATCTGTTTGATAATGTTGCGGCAGAAATCAACGCTTGGTCGGTAATTTTTACTCCGTGATATATTTCATATCTTTCTTTAAGTCCTCTTAGTATCGCTATCGTGTCTTCTACTGTTGGTTCTCCTATCATTACAGGCTGGAACCTTCTTTCCAAAGCCGCATCTTTTTCGATGTATTGTCTGTATTCATTTAAAGTAGTAGCACCTATGCAGTGAAGCTCTCCTCTTGCAAGAAGAGGTTTTAAAAGATTACCGGCGTCCATTGCTCCGTCTGTCTTCCCTGCTCCAACTATGGTATGGAGTTCGTCGATAAATAATATTATCTTACCTTCGCTTTTCTTGATTTCATCCAATACCGCTTTTATTCTTTCTTCGAATTCTCCTCTGAATTTTGCTCCCGCAACCAAAGCACCCATATCAAGAGAGAATATGCTTCTGTCTTTTAGGTTATTGGGAACGTCACCTCTTACTATCCTAAGAGCCAAGCCCTCAGCGATAGCCGTTTTACCGACCCCCGGTTCTCCTATCAATACAGGGTTGTTTTTAGTCTTCCTTGATAGTATTCTTATAACATTTCTTATTTCATCATCTCTGCCTATAACAGGATCAAGTTTATTGTTTTTAGCGAGTTCTACCAAGTCGGAACCATATTTTTCAAGTACGTTATATGTGTTTTCAGGATTTTGATTAGTCACTGTTCTTCCCCCTCTCACTAAGGATAGCTGTTTTGTAAACATCTCCTTTATTACTTTATATCTGTTAAATACGTCTTTGATAAAATTTCCGCCTTCACTAAATAAGGAAAGAAATAAATGTTCTACCGAAACGTATTCGTCTTTCATATTTTTAGCTATTTTTTCTGCCAGATGTATGGCTCTGTTTAGATTATTGCTGGCATATAAATTATTTTCATTACCTCCCGATACTTTAGGGAAACTATCAATTTTATTTTTTACTTCTCTTTTTAACCCGCTAACGTCTACACCCATTTTAGATAATATCTCACCTATCAATCCACCGTTATCTTCTAACAGTGCATATAATAAATGTTCTGTTTCTATAACGGAATTATTATTATCCATAGCAAGGTTTTGTGCATTTTGTATTGCGAGAAGCGATTTTTCTGTATAGTCATTTGCATTCATAATATTGTCCTCCTCTTAAATAATTGCATGTACTTTTTGCATTAAAGTTATATACTCTTTCTCTGCGTCGGAACATGCATCTTCTATATATGGTAAATTATTTAGGAATACTTTAAGTACACTGTCAAAAACTTGAATGTATTCTCCGATAAGTACCCCCAAATCAACCTTGTCAACACCTTGTTCCTTCGGCATTACAAACTGCCTTGTATATTTTTTCTCTTCTATCTTGTAACATAAGTTTTCCTCCAAAATACCTCTGATATATTTTTCTTCCAGTTTTGCAAAGAAATTCAAGAAAGTATTCATATCTCTTATCAATGTTTGATTAGTAGTCCTTAAAGTCACCTTAAGCTCTCCGAAGGAATACTTTGAATTATCGTAAAGCTCCACGCCATATTTTATGGTAGGTCTGTATTTATATCTTAAAGAACTTGTTATATTCATGTAATAAGGAGACGGATTAGCTAAAACTTGGAAAGTATTCATTTCTTTAAACATATTTTCCAGTGAAGAGAATATCCCTTCCACATGCTTTTCCGGAGTGGTATATGATACATAATCCGCGAGTATTTGATTTATAAGCCCCGATCTGCTTGTTCCAATCTGGTAAGCCGCCTCATCTATTTTATCTACCACTTCATCCATTAATACTAAACTATATACACTTTTTCCCATTTTGCCTGCACCTTTCCTTAATTTTAAAGAAATTATACAACTATATATATAATTTGTCAATGATATTATATAATTCTAATTACAAATTAATAAATTATTAATAAAATATAAATTGTATCTATTTTTATTTATCCCTGAAAATTCTATTTATATAAGCAATTTGGACATTAAGTTTTATATTGTCAATAAAAAGTCTTTATATTATAATTAAAATAAGAAAAGGGGAATAAAAATGAACGATGTAATGGCTAAGAATATTAAGACTAGACTGCATAACAAAAAGGGACGTTCACAAATAGAATTTATTATTGAAGGTTTTTTGATAGGTATTGTAGCGGGACTGGTCGCAATTATTTATAGATTACTATTAACAAAGGCTGAGAAGTTTTTATTTTTTGCCGTAGATTATATTCACGGTGATATATTAAAAATTATTTTATGGATAATATTTTTGACCATAATTTCTGTTATAGTAGGTAAATTGGTAAAATGGGAACCTATGATATCTGGAAGCGGTATCCCGCAGGTCAGCGGCGAAATGAAAGGCTATCTGTCTCAAAATCCCGTTAAAGTAATAATAGCAAAAATATTAGGCGGAACGCTTAGTATAGTCGGAGGATTATCTCTCGGGAGAGAAGGACCTTCCATACAGCTCGGTGCAATGGCGGGCAAAAAACTTGCTCAGGTTCAAAAAAAGGGGAAAACTAAAGAAAAGACTTATATATCCTGCGGTGCGGGAGCAGGTCTTGCGGCGGCATTCAATGCTCCTTTGGCAGGGGTCATGTTTACATTGGAAGAAATACATAAGAATTTTGACGGGCGTGTCATAGTAAGTGTAATGACTGCTGCTGTAACTGCGGATTTTCTTGCTAAAAGTGTATTTGGATTGTCTACCGTTTTTAATTACAGCAGTTCCACTCCTATACCTCTTACTCTATACGGACTTATTATAGTACTTGGTATAATCCTTGGCATATCCGGCGCCGTATATAATAAATTCATGGTTAAAGGTCAAAAGCTTTATTCCAGATTAAAAATGATAAAACCGGAGTATAGGTTAATCATTCCTTTTTTGATTGCCGGGATCTTTGCCGCTTTATATCCAAAAGTGCTTGCCGGCGGAAGCGTGATGGTTGAAATGTTAGTTAAAAACAACTTTGTATTGACAACTCTTTTGTCTTTACTTATTGTGAAATTTTTATTTTCCGTTATTTGTTTTGGTTCGGGGGCTCCCGGAGGTATATTTTATCCGCTGCTTGTTTTGGGGTCTTTTATAGGGGCAAGTTTTGGAAGTATTTGTATAAGTTCTTTAGGAGTAAGCGATATTTTTATGGATAAATTCATAATTCTTTCTATGGCAGGATTTTTCGCTGCCACCGTCAGAGCACCCATTACGGGAATAATTCTGATTGCGGAAATGACGGGCTCTCTTGATCATATGATATCCATAAGTTTGGTAAGTGTCGTTGCATACGTAGTAGCATATTTGTGCAAAAGCGAACCGATTTATTCCAGTTTATTAGAAGGTATTTTGGAAAAGCAGGGAACTAAACTTGCAAATCCTTCCGACGAAACAATGCTTATAACTTATAATGTTACTTTCGACAGTGAAGTGGATAATAAAAAATTGAATGAGATAGAGTGGCCTCATAATTGTCTGGTCGTTGCAATCGAGAGAGGACATCATGAGTTTATACCGAGAGGTTATAATAGGATTAAAGCGGGTGATTTTATTACCGTCTTGATAAATGAGGGAGAAATGGATTATATGAATGAGATCCTTACAGAGATGTGCTGTGATAAGAAGAAAAATTATATAAATACATAAAACACCCGTTGGGTGTTTTTTTATTTTTCCTACAAAAGTAAAATGTTGGTAAAGTCATCGTAAAACTTAAGAATATTCTATATACTTTTTTAATTTGTCATTTTACAATACTTATACGATTTATATGGAGAAATTTTACGAAATAAAGGGATATGATTATGACAACATTAAATTTTATTAGCCTCCTTGGAGGACTTGCTTTATTTTTATATGGAATGCAGATGATGAGCAGCGGTCTTGAAAATGCTGCGGGCGACAAGATGAAGGGTATTCTTGAAAAGCTTACATCAAATAGATTTTTGGGGGTTATTGTAGGTGCTTTAATTACTGCGGTGATACAATCGTCCAGTGCTACTACGGTTATGGTCGTAGGGTTTGTCAATGCCGGTATGATGAGTCTTAGACAAGCTGTATGGATCATTATGGGTGCCAACATAGGTACTACCATAACAGGGCAGCTCATTGCCCTTGATATAGGTGCTATTGCTCCTGTATTAGCTTTCTTAGGGGTAGTCATGGTCGTATTCATTAAAAATCAGAAGGCAAATTATTTTGGTCAGATTTTAGCGGGACTGGGTGTTTTATTTATAGGTATGGAAATGATGAGTACTGCCATGATGCCGCTAAGGGAGTCACAAGGATTTATAAGTTTAATGACTACATTTTCAAATCCTTTGTTTGGGATTATTGCCGGAGCGGTATTTACTGCTGTTATCCAGTCTTCCAGTGCTTCCGTGGGTATACTTCAGGCACTTGCCGCAAACGGGCTTATAGGATTAGACGGCGCAGTTTATGTATTGTTTGGACAAAATATAGGTACTTGTATTACAGCTGTTTTAGCTTCTATAGGAACAAATAGAGAGGCTAAGCAGACGACTGTGATCCATTTATCATTCAACATAATAGGTACTTTGATATTTACTGTTATTTGTATGTTTACACCTCTGGCTGATTTTGTGGGCTCTCTTACTCCTAACAATGCCGCATCACAGATAGCAAATATGCATACACTATTTAATATCGTTACTACTTTACTTTTACTTCCTTTCGGAGGATATCTTGCAACCTTTGCTCAGAAAATTTTACCTTCAAAGAAAGAAGAAAAAGAAGAGGATTATTTATCTCCTCTTCCTGCCAGCGGATATCAAATAGGTACATCTGCAATACTAGTTGAGCAAATAGAACAGGAAATAAGCTATATAAGTAAGCTGTCATTTGAAAATATCGATGACGGGTTATCTCAGATAATATCATATAATAGTAAAACAAATAAAGATTTATCAGATAGAAACAACAAGGTAAATACTTTAAGCAGAGAGCTGTCAAAATATATAACCGAAGCACTTGGGATTGAGCAGAATAGCGAGAATAGTTTTATTATGAGTGTATATTATCATTTGCTTATAGATATAGAAAGTATATCAAATTATGCATTTAAGATAAAAGATTATAAAGTTGATTTAAATGAAAGTGAAAAAAGCAGGATTATAAAATTAAAAAATTTAGTTACCGATATAACTTTCTCTTTAAATGATTTTGAGAAAACCGAATATAAATATAATAAGATAAAAGAATTTTTGGAAGAGATAAAAAAGACACAGATAATAAGGATGAAGGAAAAAAGTATTTCTTTTGAAATCACGTTATTTTTTTCTCAGATCGTAAATGATATTGAACGCATAAGCGACCATATAATGACAATCTCAAAAGACTATGACTTGATTTTAAATAACAATTAAAATAAAAAAGACAGATTATATCTGTCTTTTTATTTATTTAGCTTTTCATATGCACATCTTACCGCTTTTGCCAGTTGATCCGCACAAGAAGTAGATTTATTCCCGCATATTATCCCATTTAGTTTTTTTTCGATTTCATCTACGGTAAGCCCGTCTATCAGCTTTGCTATAGCCTGAAGATTTCCGTTGCAGCCCCCTGTAAATTCTACGTCTGTTATCACATCGTTTTCTATATTGAATTTTATTTTACTCGAACAAGTACCTTTTGTTTTATATATGTATTCCATTCTTACCTCCATTTATCTATCTAATAATAATATATTAATTTTTATAAATTTTGACAATGTTTAAAGTTCGTTTTTAAAAAATTCATATATTATATCATCGGAATAAGGCAGTCTTTCATGTGTATACTCACAGTAAACTTTTAAATCTTTGCTGCATTTTAGTTTATTGTAAATGGCAAATTGAGTGATAGGAGGACAGGTTGTATCCAAAAGTGCTGTTATAAATAAAACATTACAGTTAACTTTATCTGCAAAGTTTTGTACATCTATGTAAGATAACCTTTCAAAAAATTCATCTTCTTTTTCATGCAGCGTATCATATTTTCTAAACCAGTTTTTAAATTCCACATATACATCTTCGCACATATTCATTTCAAATATTTTTTTGAAATCGGAAAGGAAGGGATAAATAACTGCGCTTGATTTTATCTTTTTATTTAAAGCTGCCACTACAAGACTTAATGCTCCGCCTTGACTCTTTCCTGTTGTGCCTATTCTATTTTCATCTATAAAATCCATATTGCTTAGTATTATCGAAGCTTTAAGTGCATTTAAATATATATTTCTGAAAAATAGTTTTTTCTTATTCTTATCATCGACACCTCTTATTATTTGTCCGTAAAGCGTCGGTCCGTCTGCTGTGTAATTGTCTTCGCTTTTACCCCCTTGTCCCGGTACTTCAAAAGCTAAAAAGGCCATATCATTATATGCATAAGGTACCTTTGAATATATGCTGTCGGCATTTGATGTATATCCATGAAAAGACATTACCGCAGGAATTTTATCCTTTATATCTTTTGGTTTGACTAATTCGCAGTGTACTCTTTCATTGTTCATACCTTTGAAATATAAATCAAATACTTCGATGTTTTTCATTGGGAACTCTTTTTTTTCGAGAGTATAAGTAAAATCAGTTTCATTCATATCCTTAACGGATTCTTTCCAGTATTCTTCAAAGTCCCTTGCCTTTGGTGAAATCCCGAGATAACCTTTGTAGTTATCTATAGTACTTTTTAGTGGCATTATTATTTCTCCTTTATATATTTATTTTATTTAATTTTCTGTATATTTTTTTTACATTTTTATAAATCTTTGTATATACATTACGGTATATGTCATCATACTTTTCTACATTTTCCGATATAGGCAAAAAAGTCTTTTTGACTCTTACCATCTTTTCACTTGCTTCATTAAAATCTTTATATATATCAAGTCCTATGAAACAAGCCATTGCGGCACCTATACCTGTTGCTTCATAGGTTTGTATTAAATAAACCTCTTTATTCAGTATATCGCTTAATATTTGACATATGACTTCACTTTTTGAGCCTCCCCCGGAAAGAGCTATTTTTTCTATTTTTACTTTGGATACTTGTTCTATCCTTTCTATTCCTTCTTTTAAAGAATATCCTATTCCCTCTATTATAGCTCTGTAAATATGAAATCTGGTATGTTTATCATTAAATCCAAGTATACTTCCTTTGGCTCCGGGGCGAAGTATATCCTGTCCCCAGTAAGGCTGAAGGACCAGTCCGTCACATCCTATAGGTACTTCATTTAATTTTTCGTCCATTATGGAAAATATGCTTTTTTCATGTTCTGTAGCAAATAATTCTTCTTTGTATCCAAATTCTTTAATAAACCAAGTCACCAGCCAAAATCCTCTGTAGAGGATTATTTCCGGATTGTACATATCGGGTATTACACTATCGAATGGGGGAACAAATCTAGTCAGTTCATAGTATCTATTGGTTGTAACTTGCATGGTTACCTGGCTGCCCAGTGAAATACTACCTATACCTTCTTTTATACATCCTACTCCTGCTGTCTCGCAGGCTTTATCGCTTCCGCTTGCAATTAGTGGTGTCCCCTTTTTTAAATGTGTTCTTTCACTTATTTCCTGGGTAATATATCCCATTATTTTGGTAGTAGGAGCTGTTCTTGCAAGTTTAGACTGCTCTATGTTAAATATTTGTCTTTTTACTCCAAACTTTTTATCGTATACTCTTTTTTTATAATCAAAGGGTATGTGTCCTACAGTTCCGGCGTCACTTTCTATGTATTTTCCTATTAATTTATAATTTATGTACTGCGGAAGGAGAAGATATTTATAAGTTTTACTCCATATTTTAGGTTCATTTTCTTTTACCCAGTTGTATCTTGCATCTTCCATAAAGTTTTTAACCATTTTTTTCATCCCCACTATACTAAATAATAAATTATATAGCGGGTTTAATTTTTTATATTCTTTGGCTTTTCTTCTGTCTAGCCAAGATATTGCATTTCGTACAGGTTGTCCGTTTCTGTCTACAAGAACAAAGGTATCTCTTTGTGTCGTTACCGTAACGCCTTTGATTTTATCATATAACTTTACATCATCGTTTCTAAGTTCTATTAGTAAATTAATAATATCTTCAAAAAAGTCATTCGCATCGAACTCAACTATACTTCCTTTGTCTTTTGTAATATATAAATATTCTTTTTTCTTCTTATTTAGTATTTCTCCGTCTTTGTTTATAAGCATAGCTCTTATACTTTGCGTCCCGCAGTCTATGATCAAAACAATATCTTTCATATTTATCTCCGTCTATTGGTGTAATGTATAATATAAATAATATTATTTTTATTGGTTAAATTACTATTTATTTAATAAATATATCGATAATTCTACTATTTTTATATTATAACATATTTAAAATAAACTTTATAATGTAAAATACAACATAATACTTTACATATAATGATATAGTTGGAAATAAATACAAGTTATAATTATTATTTAATGTTTTTTTAATAAATAAAATTTATGATAATATGAATAAACCGTCGTATGTAATAAAAAATTATTAAACATTTTATTAATATGTAGACCTAATAGGTATAATGGTTTATAATATCTAAAAATCTTATATTGTATTTTTAATATGAATAGAAAATTAAGGGGTTTTATTGTATGGATGAATTATTAGATACACTGGTCGCTTTTGTGGACAATCTGGCAATGCCTATTTCACTTAATAAAATATTATCAGGGCATATAATCCCGGTACTGAGTAATGTATTAGTCATGGGCTTTTTATGGATTGCCGCAAGTATTTATCTTTACTTTTATAAAAAAGATGCGAAATTTTCCATTCTTATAATAGTTGGTCTTTTCCTTTGCTCTATTATCGGTAATGAAGTAATGAAACCTCTTTTATTTCATTTCAGAGCATTTTTAAGTGAACATAATGTAGGTATATATCTTCCTGAAATCGGAAGATATACTTTTCCTGCAGGATACATAATGATGAGTGTATGTTCGACTGTACTGATATATTATAATGAATTTCAATTTGGTAAATATGCTCTCGGGTTGACTCTTTTGATTTGTTTTACAAAGCTTTATATAATAACGACTTACCCTGTTGATTTTGTGATAGGGGTTGGTTTAGGATTGTTGGTAGGAGGTATTCTTATATTATTTCACTTGAAAAAGAAAAAGGAATACGAAGAAATTTTAGACTTGAGCGATAAGTTTCATTTTTAGAGATATAATAAAAATTTAAAATAGTAATTAAATAAATTTTAAGATTATAAAATAAAAAAGTTATTTAGTTTTAAATGATATAAATAATATCTTTAATATGTAAATAAGTTAGCTTTAAAATAATGTAAGAAATTCCTATAGATTATAAATTATTGAACTTTATATCCTTTTAAATCATAAGGATTAAAGTCTTTATTTTGTGGATTATATCGAATTATAAAGATTATATTTAAATATTAAAAAAAAAATAGTTATTTATTTTTTTCTATTAACAAAATGACAAAATATATTATTTAAAATTAATATTTACGGATAAGATAGCAAGTGCTATCTTTTTTGTTTTAAATTTTTCATTGTCACATATTATTTTTTTTAGTGGTAAAAATATAAAAAAAGAAAGGATAGTAAAATGAGAAATTATTCAAATAGTTTATTGGATCCTGATGAGTCTGTTATTTTAATAATAGATGAACAGCCGGCAATGTTTTTTGCGGCTGAAGGGAAAAGGGAAAGTGTAATGAACAACGTTGTAGGACTTGCAAAGACAGCAAGATCATTTAATGTTCCATGTATATTATCAACAGTGGAAAGTAAAAAATTCAGCGGAGATCTTTACTCTAAGGTAAAGTCTTTATATCCTAAAGTTACACCTATAGACAGAACATCTATCAATGCTTGGGAAGATAATAATTTTAAAAGAGCCGTAAGCGAAACGGGTAAAAAGAAACTTATAATAGCCGGTTTATGGACGGAAGTTTGTGTTACGTTCCCAGCTTTAAGTGCTTTGGAAGAGGGATATCAGGTATATATCGTTACAGATGCATGTGCGGGAGTTTCAAAAGAAGCTCATGATATGGCTATAATAAGAATGGCGCAGGCAGGAGCCGTTCCCGTTACATGGATGCAGGTACTTTTAGAATTCCAAAAGGATTGGTCTAATCAGGAAACTTATACAAAAGTCATGAGTATATTAAAAGAAAATGGCGGTGTTTACGGACTCATGGTCGAATACGCAGAAAGTATGTTAAAAAATTAAAAAGAGCAGCTTAGCTGTCTCTTTTTTTTATAATATAATTAATAAATAGGTGTAATATTTTAAATATAATATATGGAATAAATGTTATAAAAAAATTTAGTATAAGTAATACTATAAGTATAAAAATTAAAAAAGAAGGACCGAATAATAATTTATAAGAGGATAGATAAAATAAAAATGAAATCGGAAAAGATAATTGATAGAGTATCGGTAGCGTGGTATCATTATTTTCAAAAGCAAAAATAAAATAAAAAAACAGAAACAAATATATAAGATAAAATATGTACATATTTTTAAAATGATAATCATTGTTTCTATATAGTTTAATCAATGAAGATGATAAAAGTATTATAATATTTATAGTTTTAAATAATTCAGAATTATAACTATTAATATTCAAATAAATAATTAAGTTTAAGATTTGTAAAAGTATTGCTGCTATAAATAAAAGATTATTCTTCAAGAAGATAGTTATTTTATTCATATTAATTCCCTCGTTGATTTCATTATAAAAGGCTATAATTAAGTTTACATTAATAAGATATTATATAATTATTAATAAAAACAGCCATAATAATGGCTGTTTTTTTATAGCAATCTTTGTATTTTTTCACTTTTCTTTAATATTTCTTTATAGTTGTATTTATCTTCTATTTCTTCTATGGAAACTTTTTCAAGGTTGTTTTGTTTATAGTATTTTTTCAACATATCATATAAATTGATTGGCTTATCAAGAGTTTGATTATTTAGTTTTTTCTGCCAATTTTTTATACCCAGGTTATCCATTGTTATACAAAGTTCCATCCCGGTATTATATAACTCCCAATCTCCTATAAAAGTTGTGGGGTATTTATCCTTACTCATTGCATCAAGAACATCTGAAAAGGTGACTTTTTCTTTATTATTAGTAAAGGCTAAGACACCATACCTTGTATTTGTGAGTCTTGCAGCTTTTAAACCAACGTAACATGCGCTTCCTTCGGCGGTTTCTTTTGAATGTTCTTCCTTTAGGTAACCTTCGTTGATTTCTTTTCTTTTTTCTTCTATAGAAATATATTCACTGATCAATTTATTTAACTTCTTTTTGCTTATCTTATCTTTTTCATTTTCTATTCTTATTTTATCCAGAACTTTATACTTAAGCCCTATATAAGATATTTCTTTTTTTGTTAAAGCTACGCTTGAAGGTTCTCCTTCGATTTTCCAGTCATTTTGCATGTAATAATGAAATGCCTCATGTGTGAAGAATGGCGAAAATGCATATGCGGGATCGACTGCTTTTCTAAAGTTATTGGTATTGTATTTAAAACAGAAAATATTCTTATTTTCTCCTATAGTTAGATCAGAACCCGTATCGGAAAAATTTCCTCTTATACTTTCTACTTTAAGAGGTGCCTTGTTAAATCTATAAACACTTTTAAAGTAGAATCCTTTAGGCATTTTAACTTCTTTTGCATCTTGCTCTTCCATTCCTTTTACATTTATGGCATAATAAGATACATTTTTTCTGTTTCTGCTGCCGTTTTCATCCTCTTCATCTTTTCTTATTAAAATGAAAGACTTATCTTTTAGATTATAATCTCTCCATAAATTTTCTTTAGATTTATATAAAATTTTATTTAATTGGCTGAACATTTTTTTATCAATGCTATCCAGATTTTCGTATTTGATTACTTTGCCTTTAAATTTATTATCGACTTTTTCACATCCAAAAATCGAAAAGCAGAATAAAATCGTTAAAAGCAAAATAACTAAGCTCGTTAATCTTTTCTTCAAAATATATCCCCTCCGATATATTTATTTATACCATATAAAGTGTAAAAATCATAACATTTAGATAAAAAATAATCAAATCTTAATAATTTAAAAAATCACCTAATAAAAGGTGATAGCTTTTATTTATTATGGTGCGCCCAAGAGGATTCGAACCTCCGGCACATGGTTTAGGAAACCATTGCTCTATCCTACTGAGCTATGGGCGCATGTATTATATAAGATAATATATCATATTATTTATAAGTAATCAAATAAAATTTCATTAGATTTTATAATGAAAATAAAGCAAATGTAAACAGTTTATTAAAAAGTACTAGGATTTTATTTTATTTTATAATATAATATAAGATATCTATAACAAAGAAAAGAGGTTTTTATCATGAAAGGAATTAATGCATCGCCTGGAGTTGCGATTGGAAATGTATTTTTATATGTTAAGGAAGATCTAGTTGTAACGCCGGGCAAAATCGAAGCAGGGGCTGTTGACGCAGAACTAAAAAAATTAGATGACGCGATTGAAAAATCCAGAACAGAATTACAAGCCTTAAAAGAAAAGACAATAAAAGAAATCGGGGAAGAAGAAGCAGAAGTATTTACTGCTCATATGATGTTCCTGGATGATCCCGGATACATAGGTGAAGCTCAAAATAAAATTAAAAACGAATTGATCGTTGCAGAACAAGCTTTGAACGAAATCACAGAAATGTTCGTTGGAATGTTTGGCAGCATGGATGATGAATATATGAAAGCAAGAGCAGCTGACTGTCAAGACGTTGCTGACAGAATCTTAAGACATCTTCTTGGTATAGAAAGTGCGGATTTATCACAAGTTGGCGATAACGGTGTAATCGTTGCAGTAGACTTAACACCTTCCGATACAGCTCAAATGAACAAAGATAAAGTAATAGGTTTTGCTATTGATGAAGGAAGCAGAACTTCTCACTCAGCTATTATGGCAAGATCTTTGGAAGTACCTGCCGTTGTAGGTCTTGGTGATATTACAAGTAAGGTTAAAGGCGGAGAAAAAATCATCGTTGACGGTACCGACGGTAATATTATCATTAATCCTAGTGATGAAGAAATTAAAGAATATGAAGCTAAAAAAGAAGCTTATGCAAAAGAACAAGCTGAACTTGCAAAACTTAAAGATTTAGCAAGTGAAACTTCTGATGGACATAAAGTAGAACTTTGTGCAAATATCGGTAGTCCTAATGACTTGGAAGGTGCTAATAAATATGGTGCTGACGGAGTTGGTCTATTTAGATCTGAATTCTTATATATGGACGCTAAAGAAATGCCTTCAGAAGATGTTCAGTATGAATCATATAAAAAAGTTTTGGAAGGTATGGGTGACAGACCTGTAATTATCAGAACTCTTGATATCGGAGGAGATAAAAAACTTCCTTATCTTCCAATGGAAGAAGAAATGAATCCATTCCTTGGTGTTAGAGCTGTAAGACTTTGCTTCCAAAATGTTGAAATGTTCAAAACACAGCTTAGAGCGTTACTTAGAGCAAGTGTATACGGAAATGCTCATATCATGTTCCCTATGATTTCTAATGTTGAAGAAGTTAGAAAAGCTAAAGGTATTTTAGAAGAATGTAAAGAAGAACTAAAAGCAAAGGGTGTTGAATATGATGAAAACATTAAAGTTGGTATCATGATTGAAATCCCATCGGCTGCTGTAACTGCTGATATCATTGCTAAAGAAGTTGATTTCTTCTCAATAGGAACAAATGACTTATGTCAATACTCATTAGCTGTTGACAGACAAAATCAAAATCTTTCTGAACTTAATCAGCCGCTTTCACCGGCTATTATAAGACTTGTTAAGAACGTTATTGACGCTTCTCATAAAGCAGGTATCTTTACAGGTATGTGCGGTGAAATGGCAGGAGATCCAACATCTGCATTATTATTATTAGGTCTTGGATTAGACGAATTTTCAATGTCTGCTCCTTCTATTCTTAGAGCTAAAAAAGTAATCAGAAGCTTTACATACGAAAAAGCTCAGGAAATTGCCAAAGAAGTACTTGAAAACGCTGAAACTCAAGACGAAGTTAAAGCTATTTTAGGTAAATATTTAGACTAATATATAAAGAAAAAGACTTCCAAGTGGAAGTCTTTTTTAGTTTTAGGACTTGTATTAACTATGTTTTTATTCGTTCTATATCTTTTGCTAGGCTACTCTTTGTTAATTTTCTGTTTGTTATTTTTTTAATAAGAATACTAATTTTAGGATATGATAATCTTACTATAAAGTAGTTTATATATTCAATCAGTGTGAATAATATCAAGAATATCGAGCCTACGTAATATAAATTCGAAATAAAAGGAGAAAGTAAAATGATTGGTATATACCCTAACAATAATATAAAATCAATATATTTCAGTACTAAATAGATTTTAATAAATTTGATACTATTAAAATTATTATTGAGTTTAAGTAAACATATAAGCCAATAAAAAGAACCTTGGAATAGTATGAAGCATAGTAATGTCATAGGATATGTTATTTGTATTTGATTTTCTTTAAACCAAATAAAATAACAAAATATAAATAGAAAACAACTTAAAAGTTCTGATGTAAATAATTTAAATAATTCTTTTTTTATTTTTTTTCTCATATAAGCACCTTATATTTAAAATGTTAAAAAGCCTATACAGGCTCTTTTTATTGGATATATTTATCCAGCACTTTTATTAGTTCATTGAAATCAATGGGTTTTGAAATATGTGCATTCATACCGCTTTTAATGGAACGTTCTATATCTTCTTCAAAAGCATTCGCGGAAACTGCTATTATAGGAATATCTTTTGCATTTGGATGTTCTGATGTACGGATAGCTTTTGTAGCTTCATGACCGTCCATTACAGGCATTTTTATATCCATAAGTATTGCACTGTAGTAATTTTTATCACTTTGTCCAAATTTATATAATGCCTCTTTTCCGTCTACTGCTTCTTCAACGATAATCCCATTTTTCTCTAAGACATATTTACTTATTTCCCTGTTTATTTCGTTATCTTCTGCAAGAAGAATTCTTATTCCCCTTGTTTTTTCTATGTTGTGATTTGGATACTTATTTTTTAATTTTAAATATTTATTATATTCTTCTTCATTAATTTTATTTAGCTCAAGCTCAAAAAAGAAACTGCTTCCTTTATCTACTTCACTTTCAACTTTTAATTCTCCGCCCATCATTTTAACCAGATTATAAGATATGGCAAGCCCCAGTCCTGTCCCTTTGTATTGTTGCTCCAGTGCATTATCGGCTCTTTCAAATGCTTGAAATATGGTTGGAAGTTGTTTTGCTTCTATTCCTATCCCATTATCTTTTATAGTAAAATGTACTTTTGATTTATTATTATTTGTATCAATATCGCTGATTATTACTTCTACTTTTCCTTTTTTATGTGTGTATTTTATTGCATTGCCTATTATATTTATCAGTATCTGCTGAAGATGAAGCTCATCTCCCATTAAATAAAGACTTTTTAAATCATATTTACATACAAAGTTTATTTCTTTTTCATCAGCTTGATTTTGTATAATCGTAATTATATTTTTAATAAGCACATCTAAATTAAAAGGCTTATTTTCTATTTTGGTTTTTCCGCTTTCTATTCTTGAAATATCAAGAACGTCATTAATGAGATTTGTTAAGTAATTTACTGAAGTATCTATCTTATCAAAACACCGAGTAACTTCATCTTTGTTATTTATACTTTCTTTTCCTATTTTGGTCATTCCGCTTATTGCATTTAATGGTGTCCTCATTTCATGAGATATATTAGATAAAAATCTTCCTTTTGCATTACTTGCATTTTGTGCATATACGGTAGCCTTATTGTATAAATCAGTGATTTTCCTATAGAATTTTACCATTATAAGCATTGCGAACAAGCAGGTTATAATGGCAACAATAGGAGTAAATATAGCGGATTTGAGATATGTATCATATTGATGATTTGCATCGAATTCCATTCCGAGAAGTCCGATTACATCTCCCCTATGGTTTTGTCCTGCGTGTATGGGAAAATATGCAACGAAAATCTTTCCCCAGTTTGTTTTTATTATTGAGTCCGGAAGAATAACCTTACCTTCCAGTGCTCTTTCCATTGTCGGAAGGACTTCATCTTCAAGTTTTGTTCCCGGGAATGCAAAATCACTTGCACCGAGATCAAGCCCGTCAACAAGATAAATTATTTCTCCTTTATCATTCCTCTTTGTTGTGTATAAGTATCTGACACCTGTGGCATGACGAATACTATTCAAAAATTCTTGATGTTCTTTATATATAGTACTGTTCATGTCTTTATTGTTTTTTACAGCGTCAAAAGATTTTATATCCAGATTGCTGTCTACACTGTTATATATTGCAATAGCTCTGTCCTGAAGTGATCTTATCATATCATCATGCGTATTTTTATAATTATAAAAAAATACTAAAGCAAATGAGAATAATACAATCAATGCGGTTAATCCCGCAACGAGTAAATCATTTTTAGAAAGTTTGTATCTCATATTATTCACCTTACTTTAGCTAATATTTTATTATTGTATATGATTGTTGATATGTTTAATTATAATATATAAACCTATTAGTAACAAGATAATTTGTATTTCGACAGGTTTTATTTCATAATTGACTTATAAATATTATAAATTAAGTATATATAATAAATTAAGTGGGAATAATTGACTTAGAATACTATTTATAGTATAGTATTAATGCTAAGTTATCCCACTTAAAATAATGTTAAAAAAATAAAAAAAATACTTGACAAGTCTATGTTATGTGGACTATAATATTGTGTACTGACGCGGGGTGGAGCAGTTGGCAGCTCGTCGGGCTCATAACCCGGAGGTCGCAGGTTCAAGTCCTGTCCCCGCAACCAAAAAGATAATATGGCGGGATAGCTCAGTTGGCTAGAGCACACGGTTCATACCCGTGGTGTCGCTGGTTCAAATCCAGTTTCCGCTACTAATAAAAACTCCAAGATATTTTCTTGGAGTTTTTATTATATTCTTTTCTTTTTCATCTGTTGTTATCCCCCTCACCCCTCTGCTTTTTCTCACTTTTGAACATAAGTCTGCCCCCTCCTGCTCTGACAATATTAAATGATCATACAAAAGCAGAGCATACACTCGCATATGCCCTGCTTTTGCATTACTGACTTTTTACTTAAAATATTTTACTCCGGATTCAAAAATCTTAAGATCCTGCTCTCCATAAATATTAATCGCAACAGAATTACCCCTTCTTTCAGAGTGAGCCATTTTTCCAAGCACTCGACCGTCCGGACTTGTGATTCCTTCAATCGCGTGATAAGATCCATTAACATTCCATTCTTCATCCATCGTAATATGTCCTTCAGGACTACAATATTGTGTCGCCACCTGACCATTCGCAAACAACTTGTCAATCCATTCTTCACTCGCAACAAATCGTCCTTCTCCATGAGACGCAGGATTTGTATATACGCCTCCGAGTTTTGCCTCTGCAAGCCATGGAGATTTATTTGTAACCACTTTTGTATAAACCATCTTCGATATATGACGTCCTATTGTGTTATACGTCAAAGTCGGAGAATCATCGGTCTGTCCGACGATCTGTCCATATGGAACGAGTCCAAGCTTGATCAAAGCCTGAAAACCATTGCATACGCCTAATGCAAGTCCGTCGCGTTCATTTAGCAATTTATCTACCGCTTCTTTAATCTTTGCGTTTCTAAACGCTGTTGCAAAGAACTTTGCCGATCCATCAGGTTCATCTCCCGCACTAAATCCACCGGGGAACATAATAATCTGCGCTTTAGAAATCGCTTTTTCAAACTCTTCCACCGAAGAACGGATGTCTTCTGCATCTAAGTTTCTAAACACCTTCGTAATCACATTTGCACCGGCTCTCTCAAAAGCCCTCGCACTGTCATACTCACAGTTTGTACCCGGGAATACCGGAATAAACACCGTAGGCTGTCCGATCTTATGGCTGCACACATGTACGGTTGAAGCATCGTATAACTTTTCCTCTACCGGTATATCCGAACTTTCCGCTGATTTTGTTGCAAATACTTTTTCAAGCGGTTTTGTCCATGCATCCAGCGCATCATCCATACCGATCTTCACATCGCCATATGCGAACGCCTTTTCATTTGTCACTTCACCGATCAAAGTATATTCTCCCACAAGCTCTTCAAACGTGTCTGCTTTAACCTCTGCGACGATATCGCCAAATGCAGGAGCAAAAATCGCATCTTTATCCAAACTGCTTTCAAGACATACACCCATTTGATTTCCGAATGCCATTTTGCTGACTGCCGAAACAACACCATGTCTGTCAAGCGCATAAGCCGAAACAACTCTTCCATTTCTGATATCTTCTGTAAACTTGCTATACTGTTCCATAATCCGGCTATAAACAGGAAGGTCATACTCATCACGAGCCGCTTTCAGCCACACAAGCTTATTTCCTGCCTCTTTCAATTCCGGCGTAATAATTTCTTTTTCTACTGCCATATCTACAGCAAACGAAACCAAAGTCGGCGGAACATCTATATCCTGAAATGTTCCGGACATACTGTCTTTTCCTCCGATCGACGGAAGTCCGAATCCGATCTGTGCCGCATAAGCTCCAAGAAGCGCTGCAAAAGGCTGGCTCCAACGTTTTGGATCTTCTGACATTCTTCTGAAATATTCCTGAAACGTAAATCTGATCTTACTGTAATCTCCACCTGCCGCAACTATCTTGGCAACCGATTCAACAACCGCGTAAGCTGCGCCATGATACGGACTCCAACTTGAAAGATACGGGTCAAATCCATAACTCATCATAGACACACTGTCAGTTGTTCCGTTTTGCACGGGAACCTTTGCTACCATGGCCTGTGTCTCTGTCATCTGATATTTTCCACCGTGAGGCATAAAGACCGAGCCTGCGCCGATTGAACCGTCAAACATCTCAACAAGTCCTTTCTGAGAGCAGACATTCAAATCGCTTAATACATCCAGCCATTTTTCCTTCACATCACTTACTGCTGTTTTAACAAATAAACTTTCTTCTTGACGAGGTATTTCCACTTCTACCGCCGTTTCCTGATGCGCTCCATTCGTATCCAAAAACGCTCGGGAAAGATTGACAATCTCTTTTCCTCTCCATACAAGAACAAGTCTTGGCTCTTCTGTAACAACCGCTACTTCCGTCGCTTCCAGATTCTCTTCTTTCGCATAGGACATAAACTTCTCTACATCTTTTGGATCTACAACAACAGCCATTCTTTCCTGGGATTCCGAAATTGCAATTTCTGTTCCGTCGAGACCTGCATATTTCTTCGGCACTTTATCAAGTTCAACCCGGAGACCATCTGCCAGTTCGCCGATTGCCACAGACACTCCTCCCGCACCGAAATCGTTGCATTTTTTAATAAGGCAGCTTACCTCTTCACGGCGGAATAATCTTTGAATCTTACGCTCTGTAGGCGGGTTTCCTTTCTGAACTTCCGCACCGCATGTTTCGATCGACTCTTCTGTATGCACTTTAGACGAACCGGTCGCACCGCCACAGCCGTCACGTCCTGTACGTCCGCCAAGCAAAATAATAATATCTCCCGGATCAGAATTCTCCCGGATTACCGCCCTTCTCGGAGCCGCTCCCAATACCGCTCCTATTTCCATTCTTTTTGCAACATAATCAGGATGATAAATCTCTTTTACAAGACCTGTAGCCAATCCTATCTGATTTCCGTAAGAACTGTAGCCTGAAGCCGCTCCCCTAACAAGTTTTTTCTGCGGAAGCTTTCCTTTTAATGTTTCTTCTACAGATACTGTCGGATCTGCAGCTCCTGTCACTCTCATTGCCTGATATACATATGTACGACCTGACAGCGGATCTCGAATCGCACCGCCAAGACATGTAGCCGCGCCGCCAAACGGTTCGATTTCCGTCGGATGATTATGCGTTTCATTTTTAAAGTTGATCAGCCACTCTTCTTCTACGCCGTCCACTTTGATCGGAACCACAATACTGCATGCATTGATTTCATCTGATTTTTCCTGATCCTGAAGTTTTCCTTCTTTTTTCAATCTGCGCATTGCCATCAACGCCAGATCCATCAGGCAGACAAACTTGTCCTCTCTACCAGCGAAAATCTCACTATGATCTTTCAGATATGCTTTATATGTATCCTCAATCGGTTTCTTATAAAAACCTTCATTAAAAGATACTTCCTTCAACTCTGTCGAAAATGTTGTATGACGGCAATGATCGGACCAGTATGTATCAATCATTTTGATTTCTGTAATAGTAGGATCTCTGTGTTCGCTCTGGAAATAAGCCTGACATACTTTGATGTCATCCAAATCCATTGCCAGACCCTGATCCGCTACAAACTGTGCCAGCGCAGCTTCGTCCATTTTGCAGAAACCGTCCAGTGTTGCAACAGAAGTAGGAATGTCATATACCATTTCCAATGTATCTGCTTCTGCCAGAGCAGCTTCTCTGGATTCCACAGGGTTGATGACATATTTCTTGATAGCTTCCACATCAGCGTCGCTCAGATCACCATACAGCAGATAAACTTTCGCGCTCTTTACCAGAGGTCTGTCCTGTTTGGAAATAATCTGGATACATTCTGCTGCGGAGTT
>NZ_CALHFB010000041.1:0-73259 GCF_938029165.1 uncultured Anaerofustis sp. | reverse complement strand
ACACCTGTCCCGTGTAACACACTTCATTTTCAAAGCTTGTATTGCCTAATACTTCGGTACCGCCGAACTCATCGTACTTATAAGCCACGATACCAACATTATCGTCACCTACCAATGTAGAAGTAGAGTTCCTCGTATCTTTATTATAAGAATAATACTTAAAATGACTATTATCTAATCTTGCACTTGAGATTACACTACCATCTAAGTTTAGGATATTAGATGAAATAAGCTTATTTTCATTATCTGTTGTACAAATAACATTCCCTCTATAATAAACATAATTATTCACCTTAGTAACAGGAGTTTCCTTACTGCTATCAACAACCTCTTTCCTTATCCTCTGCCCTTCATAATTATACTCATTGTTCTGAGTCAAAGTAACGTTCTCCCCGCCCTTAGCCTCATACTTGGTCATCTGATTGGAAATATCATAAGAATAATTCGTTTCCTTACTTCCGCTCACTTCTTTCTTCGTGTTCCCGTTTGCGTCGTAGGAATATTCCTTTATTATGCTTTCTCCGCTCTTTACCTTTAACAGTTCGTTTAAGTCGTTGTATTCGTAGTCTTCTTTTACTCCGTCTCTCGTCTTTGAAATCCTGTTACCGACTTTGTCGTAAGTATATGTTGTGGTGCTTACGCTGTCATTATCCGGCTTATCCGTTACCTCGACCTTTGTAAGCCTTGTAAGTTCGTCGTAGGTGTAATTCTTTATTACATGAATCTTATTTCCCGCTTCCGTCAGATAATCGTTGAAGATCTCTTCGGTGAGTATATTCCCGTTCTTGTCATAAGTGAATTTATATTCTTCTTTTGCGTTTGCAAGGTCGTCACCGTTTGCATATTTGATATGAGTCACTCTGTCGAATAAATCATACTCATAACTTCTTAAGATATAGTTGTCATTTCCCGCGTCAAATCCGGTGTAGTCCTTGATATTTTCCACATTCCCCTTAGGAGAATAAGTGTACTGCCTTACAAGTTTTTCTGCCGAATTCGAAGATGTAACGGCTTTGATGTTCATCACTTTTCCGTTTTCACTGTATTCGTATATGACTTCTTTCGTTCCCGCTTCTAAGCTTGGATAAGTGACTTTGATAAGTTCGTTCTTGTCGTTATAAGCATATCTCAATCTTTCGTTTTCGCTCGGAGTTTCTTTTTCTCCCTCGTAAGAACTTACCAGCCTGTTCCTTCCGTCATAAGAGTTAAGTGTATATCTCACGATTGATACTTCTTCACCGCTGTACTTACTTTGAACGACTTTTACTACATTCCCGCTTAAATCGTAGCTGTAGATTATGTCTTCGCTTTTCTTAATGTCATCTTTTCTGAAATGCTCTTCCTTTAAAAGTTTACCGTCATAATCATATGAGAAAGTCTTATAGTCACCGTTTGAATAAGTTTCTTTTACTTTGTTGTCGTTCTTATCGTAATCGTATTTCGTTACGATTTTCTTTTCCGTCTCGGTCCCTTTTCCGATGTCTCTTATCTCTACAGTGTTACCGAAGCTGTCCGTTACTTCTTCGCTCTTATTTCCAAGGGCATTTTTTGTCTCAACCTTCGTGTTGTCGCCTTCGGATATGTTCTCCGTAGTCTCGGTTACATTTTCTCCGGGAAGGATAACTTTATTTAGCTTCTTATCCTCGGTATATCCATATTTTGTCTCATTCCCCATAGGGTCCGTTTCGCTTATCTTATTACCAAGTTTATCATATTTTGTTGTTGTAACGAGGGATTTTTGGTCATCGGCAGTGTAAACTTTGTTTTCCGCATCATAAATCGGATTTTCTATTGTACAAGTCTGCTGACCATTTTCATCATAAAGGTTCATGGTAAGTCTGCCATATTTCACATCTGCGTCATCTTCGATGTTGAATGTCTTTATAAGCTGTCCCTGATTGTCATATTCATTATATGTGGTGTTCCCTCTGGAATACTCTTTTACATTCTGTCCGTTTACATCCGAATAACTTATACTTTCTATGCCGTCGGTAGTACTTGTTTCTTTATAAAGGAAATCATAATTTCTATTTTCTTCATTCCCCATAATAAAGTCAGTTTCATTTCCCTCTGCATAACCGTAAGAATTAGTCGTTACGCTCGATTGTCCGTCTTTCACAGTTTCAGTCCGAACAGCCTTATTCATATCGTCATATTCATAAGTGATTTCGCTTCCGTCTTCTTTCTTTTCGTAAACGAGGCTTCCGTTCTTATTATATCTGTTTTCGGTTACTGTAGGCTTATTGCTTCCGCCCTCTGCTATTTCGCTGTCGGTAAGTGAGTTCTTCGTAGTCTTTATCACTCTGTCATATCCGTCGTACTCATACATCGTAGAATAACCTTTTGCGTCCGTTTCTTTTGTTACTCTGCCGAACTTATCATATTCACTATTTGTAGTTCTCTCTTCACTTCCGCTTGCATTTTTAGTCGTTTCACTAACGGTGTTGCCCTTATCATCATAAACATATGATGTAGAGCTTATTTTATTTCCTGCGGTTATGTTTTCTTCAATTAAAAGCTCACCGTCTTCGTCATAAGTATTTATCGTTTTATCACCGGAAACCGTTTCTTCTTCTGTAAGTATATTCCCTTTTTCATCATAATCATATTTATTTTGTTCTAATGTAGTTCCGTCCAAAGTAGTTATTTCACTGTCGGCGTCAAACTCTTCGCTGTCATACTTATACTCTGTCACGCTTCCGTCTTCCGCAGTTTCCTTTAGAACGTTTCCTTTGGTATCTGCAATACAAGCGAGGGAGTTATTATCCGGTATCGAATCATACTTAGTGGTGGAAACCATTTCCTTACTGCCTTTTTGAACCGTTCCGTTACTTAAGGTATAAGTATCCACAGTCTTTGTTGTCTTTACTTCGAGCCCGTTTTCATATTCGCTTACTACTTCGTTGCCTTTAGCATCTTTACTGTATATGATATTTCCGTCAACATTATACTTGACTTCACTGCTTGCAATAACAGTAGGGTCCTCTCCTATAATATTTTTAAGTTTATCTCCTATATCCGCTTTTTTATGGATATATTCTGTTGTCTTATCAAATTTCTGAGCGCTTTCATCTCCACCGATTTTACTATATTCATAGCTCTTACCTTCTCCGTTAGGATAAGTTACCTTTTTAACCATGTCAAGCTTATCGTTATCATTATAATAGTCTATGGTATATTCATTATTTTCGCCGTCTTTTACCGAACTTAAATTACTTATGTTTGTATATCCGTAACTGTAGTCAACAGAATTATTTTCATCTGCGTATATGCTTACAGTCTTTAAAATATTTCTATTTTTATTGAAACCAAAGCTAACTTCATCATAAGTATATTCAACATGTTTACCGTGAGGCATATTTACTCTTTCAATCAAATTTTTATTATTATATTCAAAAGTCATTATGCTTCTGCTGTTTTTGAATTTCTGCTGATTTTCACTGCTCTCGCTAAGCTTGGTTTTATACTCATTATCAAATTCACTTATTGATTTTCCGTTTAAAACTTCGACTTCTTTAAGAAATCCCTTTTTACCTTTGCTTCCATAATCAATGTTTGTATCCAACGAGGATATAATATCATCATCGAAATATCTAAATACCATTATATTACCGCTTCTGTCTTCAATCGATACTATTTGACAGTTTCTGTCAAAGGTAGAAGTATCACCGTCTTTTGTTTTGATAATATAATTTACATCTATTACTTCACTTAAATCTCCGTCGCTGTCAATATCGTCTACATCCAATTTTTCTATTTTAGTTAAAAGAATGTATGTTCCGAACGGACTTTGGTATTTTGTTTCTCTTGATAGTATATTTCCGCTTGCTTCATCAATATTTTCTTTAACGGACAACTTTTCATTCTTTATCTTTGCAAAATTATAAATGGTTCCGCTTCCGTCTTTATAGACCATACCCATTTCATCGCCGTACTCATCGTATGTTTCAAGTAATATTTGATTGAATTCACAGTCCCAGCCTATTCCAAGAGGTGTCACACTCGTGGAATTACTGTTATACACTCTCGACATATCTATATCATAATTCTTGCCTTTTACACTCCCGTCGGACTGTTCGTATACAAAGTTACCCATACTTTGCTCTACTTTACCGTTACTTACGGGAGTTTCAAAATCGAAATATCCCCAGTAATCTTTATCTCCGAGGCGCTTTGTATATTCATCAATCGCCGGTAATTCAGAATGATGATCCCCAAGTGTACCGTTACTCTTCCTCACCTTTCCGCTGAAGTCCTTAACTGCCTTTACCTTGTATGAAAAGTCTTTTTCGTAATTCATTATAGCGGAAGATCTGGTCATAATTCCTTCATTATTATTGGCATTACTGTACTGATCTATAGGAGTATAGCTGTCAAACCAGTAATTGTCTTTCACACCTTCGGCTACGACTTCGGCTTTATTGACATCAAAAGTATCGCCTTCACTTCTGTATATTTCATATATAACATTATCGTTATCAGCTCCTTCGACTTTATCCCAGCTGATTTTGGTTCTGTAATTCAGTCCGCTCTTAACCTGCACGTTTTTAGGATTGTATTTATTCATCATATCGACTTTTAAAACATCCCCGCTTGAACCTTTTGCAAGAACATTAACCGAAGATATTGAAGGAGAGTTTTCACCATTCCCTTTCAAGACAGCTTTTAGTTTTATATTATTTAATTTTAAACTATCTAATATGAATTTATCTCCGCTTCCTCCTAAATAATATTCTTCATCATTATTTACTTTGATATATTCTTTATCATTAAGACTTAAATAATATTCGATTTCACAGCCTTCAGGAATGGTATCTTCTGCCATTACTTTAAGAGATAATGTATTTTCTGATACGATTCCCGCAGCCTCCGATTTGATTATATATTCGCCGGATATGCTCTTATCTGTTAGGCTTATCAAATTATTTTCTCTTTTTAAGTTAGTTAAAGTCTCATCACTTACATCGATATTATCATATAAATTATAATCATAAGTCGGAACAGAATATTTAGTCGTTTCACTTACTGTATCCCTGACAATCAAGCTATGTATGCTGTCATCGGCGAATTTTTCATTATCTGAGAAATCAAATTTACCGTCTTCACCCTTTGTTTCAGTACTTCCATCTATATAATAACTTGTATTATTTTCATTATAAGATTCGTTTTGAAGGGTCTTTAAACTAAAGGAAGCTTTTTCTTCCCCAACCAAAACCATATCTTCACTTTTTCCACCGTCAGTAACAGTAGTTTTTTCTACACTAAAATCTGCATCGTGATGTATGACATCTTTCTTTTCAACTACAATTACATTATTGGTATTATTAACGTTATTACAAGTATCTTTAGCTTTTACTTTAATACTTAATTTCTGTCCTATAGGGTATTTATCATTATCCTTCAAATTTAAAACAGCTAAAGTACCGGAAATATTATCTTTTTCTTTTGGATTATCAACAGTTTTTACTAAAGTATAATCAGACTCTGCCGGATTTTCTCCATTTGCAATCATAACATCGTAACTAAGTAAATGCGGATCTTCCACTGTACCTTTTAAGAAAACCAAATCTATAAATTTAGAATTCATAGCAGGTTTAGATATGCTAATAATAGGTGCGGTAGCATCTACGGTGTACTTCAAGCTTCTTATAGTACCGCTTACTCCGTCATGATCTACAGCTTTAAAGTAAAATGTATGAGCGCCTTCCTTTAGGTTTTCAACACTAAGGGTTGCTGTTTTATTTTTATATCTGTTATTCTCATCTATATTAGGATTGGAATCTTGTATACTAATCCAATTTTCTTTATTATCCATAGCATACTCGATATGATCTACTTTGGATATACTTTCGTCTCCCTTGACCCAACTGTAATTTAGTTCTATATTATCATTACTTCCTCCAAACACCTTAGCAAAGTCTACTATAGGTGTAGGCGGAGGGTTTGATATGCTTACATTTCTTAAAACTTCACTCTTGTTTCCAGCCTTATCATTTACGACTATTTTTATTTTATAATTACCCTCGTCATAATTTGTTGTATCAAAATTATAATTTCCGCTGTTTTCAGTGAGCAGTTTTTCTTTTCCATTACTGTAAACAAGATATATCTTGCTATCCTTTATCCCGCTTACAGCATCTGATGCCGTATATAAAATATTGGAAACCAATTTCAAGACGGCATTTTCATCGGGAGTATTTATGTCAATTTCAGGAGAGGTCGTATCTTTATTATATATAAAATCTTTTTCATCATAAACTAGGTTATCACTTGAATAAAATCTAAATATGACTTTGTATTTTCCGTCAACCAGTGTATCTATATTCCCAAATACATTACTTACAGCATATTCTTTATATTCCTTCGGATATCCTGTTACTGAAGAAGGGAAAATAAGATTTTTTTCACTAAATCCGCTAACGGCACTCCCGTCTTCTTTTAAAACATTACAAGTTATCTTACCTAAATTTAATTCTTTATCACCGTCTTTATAGTTGACCTTCCAAGAAATAAACATTTCTTTATTGACGTTATTAATATATGTATCATCAGATAAAGACGAAGTCGTATTTGCATGATCTATCTCAGGTTTTACCATATTAGAAATAGTATGATTATCGCTTTGAACTTTAGTACTTGTATTAGCTACATTATCGGTAGCACAAATTTTTACATAAACATTCTGATTTGGAGATATATTGGAAAACAAGGCACTCCCCGAAGTTACTTTCATAGATTTTATCAAAGAATTATTACTGCTACTATATAATTCAACAGTATAATCTTTTACTCCGCTATGAAATGTAGAGGGCAAATCAGCCACGGTTTTAAATGTTACTTTAACATTAGCCTTTGTATTATCTGTATTCGACCTAGAAGAAGTAATAGATATTCCGGATTTATTAATAAGTGCTGGAGCACTCAAATCTACTATGAGTGCAGCAGATTTACCGGTACCTATATTTCCCGCTTTATCGACACCCCTTACACCAATACCCCATTTACCCTGACCCAGTCCGCTTATAACCGATGCAGGAACAGTAAAAGTACCGTTAGCAGTATTAATCCCGGTAGATGCATAATCTTTATACATTGTACTTGTCCCATCAGCAGCAACCTTAATTACCTTATACTGAACATAATCAAGAATATTACTTTTAATTCCCACCCAGCTTACTTTAACTACAGGTTTGGATTTACCTATATACAAAGGATTTTTACCATTTAATAGTACACTACTTGCAGTTGAAGAGGGTTTAGGAGAAGGGACAGTATAGTTGACAGAAAGAGTAGGTCTCTTTGCCGCAGTGGAAGATCTCGTACCATGAAAAGAATTATAATTTTTAGTACCTGAACTTTCTACACTCGCTTTTAGCAATATACCGTAATTAGCCTGTGTACCCCTTGCCCATTCCTGTACAAGCTTTGTTATATTCAAAGAATGCACTGCGGTAGTGTTGCTAAGCTTCTTTGAAGCATATACCGTAGAAGTCCATTTAGGTCTTTTGTTCCATGTGACCTCACCCAATGCCCAAGATGAAGCATTTTTATGAACTTCCACGGTTGAAAACGGTGAACCGTTACTTAGCTCATAAAGTTTTAATGCGGCACTTGTGACATAATTATTCTTGATTTTAGCACTTAGCTCAGGAAATTTCATTAAAGTCCTGCAGACTTTATCGGTGGAACCATAACCTATCGGCATTTTTCTGATTGTACTAACGTAGAAATTTGAAGTTGGATATCCGCTTTCTATATATACATCTTTAACGCCGTCTGTAGACTTTGCGGTATATGTAGGGTCGATAATAACAGGATATACTCTGTTATCATCATCAAGATAATCCCTTGATACAGTTAAAATAAGTTTATATTTATCATTTTCTTTATCTATTTCCTCTAAAGAATAATGTAAGTCTTCACTGTATGCACCGCCTTGTGAGCTGTCTGTCATATAAGGCACTAAAATAGCACCTTTCTCTTCTCCCGAAATTTTATCATTAAAAAGAACTCCTCCTACTTCGGGAATAGTAGGAACCATTCCTCTGCAGGTAAGTTCATAATAAAATTTATTATTATCCGGTTTTTTATTTAAAATTATATTTTCTTTAATACCGTTATCCAAAGGTATATATTCCAGCTTTACGTTCTTATCATCCGTACCGTATATAATTTTGGTATTCTTTTCTTCATTAACTTCATATATATCGGTTATATTCTCTTTTTGTAATTCACCCTTTGTCTCATTGCTATCTGCTTCTTTTTCAAATATAGGTCTGAATGTAACTTGATCTTTACCGTCTTTGGAAACTGATATAAGTTTATTATCCGCAAGATCCAAAGGCAGCATAACATCGGTCACACCCCTTACATTTTTATATTTGTAATCAGAAGCACTTCTGCTTCTCTTTTGAGGAAGAGTCTCAATGGAAGTGTCATAATCAACATATTCACCGTTTTCGTCTTTTTCTCTGACGTTATCTGTATACACGTCGATAGTTCTGGATCCATCCTCGTTTTCATAAATGGTATAATCTTTCCCCTTTTCGATTACATCATCTTTTCTCGATGTATCTACTCTCATGCTTTTTACATCACTATTTTCAGCTGCCTTAGCAAATATTGGCGAAAATCCACCCAAGAAAACTTCAAAAAACAATAAAAATGCTACGAGTAGCGATACAAACTTCTCTATTCTTCTTCTAATTTTTCTTCCCTCTTTCATTTTATACTCCTTTATACCACAAGCTCAAACCATGTTATTTACACATGATATTCACTTAATTTTCATATAATAAGAATATCATATAGTAATATCGTTTACAACAATATTTGATAAAATATATCATTATTTACCATTATTATTTCTTATTAAGTAACATAAATAAAAAAGACTTCATTTAGAAGTCTTTTTCTATAATTTTATAATTATTTTCTATCGTATTTTTAACATCGATCCTTCTTTGATTGGAGCTTCCAACAAAGGTTTTATCATAAGTTTTATTTTTAAGCTCAAATTTTCCATCCATTATATAATCATTTAATTTTATAAGCTTTAATATATAAGGATCATTTTCACTCATTTTCAATAAATCTTCAAATAAAAATCCGGTATAAGTAATTAAATTCAAACCTTTATTTTTAATTTCCTTCCCTATTAAATATAAACTTTTAGCCTGCATGAAGGGTTCTCCGCCTGAAAAGGTCACACCGCTTAAAAGGGGATTATCAAATATAGCATTTAATACTTTTTCATGACTGATAACTTGTCCGCCGTTAAAATCATGAGTTTGGGGATTATGGCATTCAGGGCATTTATGAGGACATCCCTGGACAAAAAGAGTAAACCTCAGTCCCGGACCGTCTACAATGGATTCTCTGACAATGCCGGCTATCCTTATTTCTTTTTCTTCATCCATACTAAAGTCTTTCCATATTAGAATTTAGAGAATGTTTTACCCTATCCTGCTCTTCACTTCTTTTAGCATCATTAAATCTATCCAAAGTACCTACCAAATATCCGGTTATCCTTCTTATCCTATCGAAAGGAATAGGTTTTACTTTCGCACTTCTTCCGATATATCCGCTTTCTTCATCCGCATATAAATTAAGTTCAATCACTTCACTGTTTTTTTCTCTTTCAACTTCTTTGATATATGCTTTGATTTCTTCTTTAGTTAAATTATCTATATTTCCGTATACATACACATTAGTATCATTTATTTTAGTTTCATAAGTTAATTCTTTTGCTGTGTTCATTATATTACCTCCTATAAGTTTTCCATTTGTGAATTTAGTGAATGCTTCACTCTATCAGATTCTTCAGCCCTTTTTCCATTATTAAATCTATCCAAAGTACCTACCAGATATCCTGTTATCCTTCTTATTCTTTCGAATGGAACGTCCGTGTCATCTTCTTTTCTGTGACAGTGAGGGCATTCATCATAGATTACCCCGTTATATCCGCATACAGGATCTCTGTCAACAGGATGATTTATAGCACCGTAACCAAGCCCCATATCTTTCATACATCTTACTATTTTTTCAAATGCTTCTAAATTCTTTGTCGTATCACCGTCAAGCTCAACATATGTTATATGCCCGCCGTTTGTCAGTTCATGGAAAGGTGCTTCTTTTTTGATTTTATCAAAGGCACTTATATCATATCCAACAGGTACATGAAATGAATTTGTATAATAATCTTTATCGGTTACACCTTCGATAATACCATATCTCTTTTTATCCATCCTTACAAATCTTCCGGATAATCCTTCGGCAGGAGTCGCAACCAAAGAAAAATTGAGACCGCGCCTTTCTGTTTCTTCATCTACTTTATCTCTCATGTGAGAAATGATTTCAAGTCCGAGTCTTTCGCTTTCTTCACTTTCCCCATGATGTTTACCAACTAAAGCAGTCAGTGTTTCCGCAAGCCCGATAAACCCGATACTTAAAGTACCATGCTTCAAAACTTCTTCAACCGTATCATCCGGCTTTAAATTTTCAGAATTGATCCATACTCCTTCACCCATTAAGAACGGAGAATTTCTTACTGTCTTTGAACATTGTATTTTAAATCTGTGCAAAAGCTGTTTAACACAAAGGTTCATCTCATCATTAAGCATTGAATAAAATTTATCAATATCACCTTTTGCTTCTATAGCAAGTCTAGGAAGATTTATGGAAGTAAAACTTAAATTTCCTCTGCCGGTCACTATTTCATTATCTTTATCAACATTTGCCATTACTCTTGTTCTGCACCCCATATAAGCAATTTCAGAGTCCGGATCTCCCTCTTTATAATATTTTAAGTTGAAAGGAGAATCTATAAAGGAGAAGTTAGGAAATAGTCTCTCACTGGAAACTTCTATAGCAAGTTTAAACAAATCATAATTAGGGTCTTCAGGATTGTAGTTAACTCCTTCCTTCACTTTAAATATTTGAACGGGGAAAATAGGAGTTTCTCCGTTTCCCAAACCTGACTTTGTTGCAAGCAGGATATTTTTAATAATCATTCTTCCTTCACTGGAAGTATCGGTTCCGTAGTTTATTGAACTGAAAGGAACCTGTGCACCGGCTCTGGAATGCATAGTATTTAGATTATGTATAAGTGCTTCCATAGCCTGATATGTAGCTTTGTCGGTTTCTTTCAAAGAACTTTTCTTTGTAAAAGAAATTAGAGTATCAACGTCGTCATGGTCTAATTTATCAAGTTCTTCTCTCTCAAGTTTTAAAAATTTTTCATTATCATCAAGCGTAGGATACAAACCTGATTTTTCTTCGATATTTTTATATATATCCTTAGAGACTTCTTCACTGTTTTCTATCCCGGCGAGAAGTTCCAAGGCTTTAGCCATATTCGTGACATAAATTTTTCTATATGTTTTTTTTACACCCTGAGCTAAATCATAATCGAACTTCGGAATACTTTGTCCGCCGTGCTGATCATTTTGATTGGACTGTATGGCAATACAAGCGAGTGCGGAATAAGTCCTTATATCCTTTGGCTCTCTTATAAATCCGTTCCCTGTAGAAAATCCGCCTTTAAATAATTTTGTTAAATCTATCTGACAGCACGTCGTAGTTAAAGTATAAAAATCCAAGTCATGAATATGAATATTACCTTTGGCATGTGCGGCAGCATGTTTTTCGTCCAAAATAAACATTTCATAAAAGTTTTTTGCACCCTCGGAACCATATTTTAGCATGGTTCCCATGGCGGTATCACCGTTTATATTTGCATTTTCTCTCTTTACATCATTTTCAATGGAGCTTTTGAAAGTCAGATCTTCATATATCTTCATCAGCTTGGTATTCATCTCTCTGACTTTATTTCTTTCCGCCCTATATAGTATGTAATTCTTTGCAGTTTTGGCATGTCCGCTTTCAATCAAAGTCTTCTCAACCGTATCTTGTATTTGTTCCACAGTAGGAACTATATCTATATACTTATCGTTTAAAATATTATCTACTTTATCAGATAGCTCTTTTGCCGTAGCATAATCCTGTCCGCCCGCTGCTTCGGCTGCTTTATAAATGGCATCTGTTATCTTCTTCTTTTCGTATTTACTTGTACGTCCGTCTCTTTTTAAAATCTCTGTTACCATCATTATTCTCCTATATTTTCTAATCGGTTCAACTGCCTCATCAAGGCTACGTTAACAATTATATATTGTGGTATATAATATTGTCAAGCACAAAAAACACAATATATTGTGTTTTATTGATTTTACTTGACTTGGGAAATAATATAAGTAATTAAGAATTTTTCCTGTTATGAATTATAAATATATACTCGTATTTTAGACTTAAAATTAAAAAGAATATAAATGAAAATTCTGAGAAAAATACATATATGGAAAAGATATGTTTTTTTAATACGAAATCTTATGATAGAAAATGGTTTGATTATTACAACAAAAATTATGAAATAGAATTTTATGAGAGCAGACTTAACAAAAACTCTGCTATTTTAGCTTCGGGTTCCAGCGGCATAATTTCTTTTGTAAATGACAATTTGGATAAGGATACTATTGATGTTTTATATGACTTGGGAATTAAAGTAATAGCATTAAGATGTGCCGGATATAATCATGTCGATTTAAATGCGGCAAAAGATAAAATAAAAGTACTGAACGTTCCTTCATATTCTCCAAGCTCAGTAGCTGAATATGCAATAGGCATGTTTTTAACTCTAAACAGAAAAATACACAAAGCATATACCAAAACAAGAGATTATAATTTTAGTCTAAACGGTATGGTCGGATTTGATTTAAAGGGAAAGACAATAGGCATAATCGGAACGGGGAAAATCGGAGAAGAACTTATAGATATATGCAAAGGTTTTAAAATGAATGTGATTGCATACGATCTATATCCCAAAAAAGATAGTGATATACAATATGTCGATTTAAACACTCTTTTAAATACCAGTGATATAATTTCTCTTCACTGTCCTTTAACCGAAGATACAAAATATCTAATAAATGAAGAAAATATAAGAAAAATGAAAAAAGGAGTTTATATAATAAATACTTCAAGAGGAGAATTAATTGAAACTGATTCATTAATAAGTGCTCTTAAAGATGGCTTTATAGGAGGAGCATGTCTCGATGTATATGAAGGTGAAAAAGATTTCTTTTACGAAGATAAATCAGATCTAATCAAAAGAGATGATAAGCTATCGGCTTTAGTTTCAATGCCAAATGTTATACTCACATCTCATCAGGCTTTTCTAACAGATGAGGCTTTGAAAAATATCGCAAAAAATACAATACAAAACTTAGATGATTTTTATGATAGAAAAGAATTAAAAAATGAAGTTAAAATAAAAGGATAGACTTTAGTCTATCCTTTTAAGCTATCTGTTCACTTTCTCTATTAGCTTTTTTCCTGTAAATCACTTCCCAAGGCAGATACATCAACAGCCAAGCACTCAGTACTAAAACAATCAAAGCTATTAAATAACCTCCGCCAAAGATATCATATAAAAATACCAACGGAGACCCTTTGGACGGTCCATTTAAGAACATAAAGTTTGTATCCCATAATTTATTTATAAAATATATAGGTACAGCAAGGATACCTATAAGTAAAGATGTCTTTGGTAAATTCCTAAAATCAGGTTTCAATCTGCCGCTGTATAAAAGCATCGTAACAAATACAACCAGCCACGTATGTATAGTAAAAGAATTTATATTTGAAAAATGCATCATCGGATACTCAGTCCAGTTCGGAAACAATAATGCCGCCAAAGCTCCGGGAAAAGACAATGCATATAAATATTCACCACTTACTTTACCGGGTTTAAACGCATACCAAAAAGTTATAAATATTGATATCCCGCACAAATGAAGAGGCAAATGTTCTAAATTTAAGGTGCCTGCATAATAATGAAGGATATCCTTTAATATTTCCTGAAAAACAATAAGTATGGCAAAAAATTTTAAGAGCTTATTTTGCTGTTCTACACTTAATTTAACGAATTTCTTACACATAAATATATTAAAAACAAATATAATAAACAGTAAAATCAGATGTTCCATACCATAAGCATGCCATTTTAATGATGAAGGAACTATATTTGGATTTGCAAAAAAATATTTTAAAGTCATAATCATTCCTCACTTTATTTTAAGCTAACTGCTCAATTTCACTTTCTTTCTTATATTTGATTTCCCAAGGCAAATACATTGATATCCATATGATAAAAATTAAGCATATACCCGCAAATATATACCCCGGACTTCCAAACAAATTTTCGAGAAGTACTAGAGGAGAACCGGGAGAGGGAGTATTTAAAAACATAAAATTAGTTCCAATGATTTTATTAATTCTAAATACTATAAGTCCGACAGGAAACATAAACATTATACAACTATTTAAATTTTTATAATTGGGCTTTAATCTGCCGGAGTATATCAGTAACATCGGTACCATAAGAAGCAGCATATGAAATATGGTAGAATCTATATTTGTAAAAGATATCCTAGCAAACTTGGTCCAATCGGCAAACATAAGTGCAGCAACCGAAGCCGGAAGAGAAAAAGCATATAAATATTCATTATTCAATTTATTGGGCTTAAAGGCATACCACAATGTCATAAATATGGAAAACCTACATAAATGAAGCGGTATATCTTCGTAAATCAAGACTCCCGTCAAATAATGAACTATATTTTTAAATACTTCTTGCATGAGCATAAAAACCGCAATCTTTTTTATAAAGCTATCTTGCTTTTTTATGTTCCACAAAGAAAATTTTTTACACATATATATAACCACAAAACCTACACAAAGAAGTGTTAATAAATGACCTATATCAAATAATCTCCATGTAAGTTCCTCCGGTACATAGCCTCCGCTATCCGGGGAGACAAAAAAATATCTAAAATCCATAATGCCCTCTTTTTATACAAATATAGACTTATTATAATATTTTTTTGTTTTAAATTCCAGTAAATACAAAATAAAAGTCTCTTACTAATCTAGTAAGAGACTTTATTTAAATCATATTTTCAAATTCATTTTCGGAAATTATCTTAACACCGAGTTCTTTAGCTTTTTCTTCTTTACTTCCCGCATTCTCTCCGGCAAGCACGTAAGTTGTCTTTTTGCTGACCGAAGAAGAAACCTTTCCTCCGTAATTCTCAATTATCTTTTTAGCGTCATTTCTTTTATACTTTGATAAGGTACCGGTAAGAACAAAAGTCATTCCTTCAAATTTCAAATTATCATTTTCTTCGTCAATATATTTCATATTTACTCCGACGGCTTTTAATCTTTCTATTAAAGCAAGTTTAGAAGGATTTTTAAAGAAATTTATAATTTCGGTAGCCATTTTATCGCCGATTTCATTGATATCTACGATATCTTCATAGGAAGCTTTTATCAAATTATCCATTGTCTTAAATCTCTTAGCTAATAATTTAGCTCCTTGCTTACCCACTAAGTTAATAGATAATGCAAACAATAAATCTTCAAGTGAATTTTCTTTGGATTTTTCTATTGCGTTTAACATATTGGAAACGGATTTCTCACCCATTTTTTCAAGGCTTTCTATTTCCTCTTTCTTATTTTCCAGTTTATAAATATCACTTACATCCTGAATCAAATCTTTTTCAATCAAAGTTTCAAGGACTCTTTCTCCGAGAGTATCTATATTCATAGCTTCCCTTGAAGCAAAATGAATTATTTCCCGGGAAACCTTAGCGGGACAATCAACATTGATACACTTGACCGCACTGTTTCCTTCTTGTCGTACTACTTCCTTGCCGCAAACAGGACAGTTTTTAGGCATTTCAAATAGTTTTTCATCGCCGTTTCTGTCTTCTTTAACAGAGCTTATGACCTGTGGGATAATCTCGCCGGCTTTTTTCACGATTACATTATCACCTATCCTTATATCATTGTCATTGATATAATCCTCATTGTGAAGAGTAGCCCTGCTCACGAACGACCCGTCTATCCTAACGCCTTCCAGAATTGCAACAGGTGTAAGAGTACCGGTCCTACCCACATTTACAATGATATCTGTAAGTTTTGTCTTGACTTTTGTTTCGGAAAATTTATATGCTATAGCCCATCTAGGATTTTTATTTGTAGAACCTAAAAGTTCTCTCTGTTCGAGATCATTCAATTTTATAACAGCCCCGTCTATTTCATAAGGCATGGATCTTCTGCTGTCTTCTTTTTTGATAAGCTCATCAAAGATATCCTTTATATTATTAAATATCTTATATTCACTTACTTTAAATCCTAAAGATTTTAAATAATCAAGACTTTCACTATGTGATGATAATGTCTTTCCATCGATATGTTCAAGATTAAATATAAAACAGTCAAGATTTCTCTTTGCCGCTATTTTTGAATCAAGCTGCCTTATGGAACCCGCTGCCATATTTCTCGGATTAGCAAAAAGACTGAGCCCCTCTTTTTCTCTTTCTTTATTTATCTTTTTGAAATTGTCTTTATATATAAGGACTTCGCCTCTGACCGTCAAGTCGACTTCTTCATTGAGTTTCAGAGGAATTGATTTAATGGTTTTTACATTTAAAGTAACATCTTCGCCTACTTCACCGTCACCTCTTGTAGCCCCCACCGATAAAAGTCCTTTTTTATAAGTAAGGACTATTGTAAGACCGTCAAATTTATTTTCCAAAGTATACGTTGGATTTTCAATCTCCTTCTTTACTCTTTGGTCAAAATCTAAAAGTTCATCATAAGAAAAAGCATTAGCTAAGCTTAGCTGCTTATACTCATGCTTTACTTTATCAAAGGCATCAAGAGCCTTTCCCCCTACTCTGTCGGTAGGGGAATATTCTTTTTTGTACTGAGGATATTCTTCTTCAAGTTTACTTAACTTCCTAATAAGCATATCATAATCATAATCAGATATGCTTGGATTATCCTCTTCGTAATATTTTCTGTTATGTTCTAATAACTCTTCGGTTAATTTTTCTATCTCTTTTTTTATATCTTCCATTATATACCTTTAAAATATATGAAGTTTGTTACACAACTGTTTAGGTTCTTTTCCGCTGATATAATATCTTATTTCTTTGTTTTCTTTATCACATTTCTCTTTATTGAATAAAAGTCCTGTTGAAGCATCAACGGTTGCTTTGGTAACCATTCTGTCAGAATACTTACTTACATCTTCTTCGGGAACAGAAACAGTTTCAACTTCAAGTCTTGTAAAATATTCTCTGTTTGTAACATCTATATTATCTTTTACAACTAATATATTTTTATACTCAACTTCTTTATCCGAAGTATTATTAGTATTTACATTCGCAATTTTGCCAAAATCGTCTATTTCATTGGTATTATTTACGTATCTATTGTAGAATGAAGCAACACCGGATGAACTTATTCCATATAATATTTTATTGGACGGAGTTCCGACCCAAATACTTGTAGCAAGGTTTCCGGTCACACCGCAGAACCAGAAGTCTTTATTATCATGTGTGGTACCTGTCTTACCAAAAGTTTCGTACTGAGTCTGCGCAAGAGTACCGGTACCATATCTGACAACGCCTTTCATACATTCAACTATTGCGGAATTTGCTTCACTTGTTCTTATCCTCTTTGAAGTTGAAGGTTCTCTTTCATATAGTACTTTTCCGTCCTTGGTAGTGATTTTATCAACAAAATAATAAGGATACTTTTCTCCGTCATTTGCAAAAGCAGAATAGGCATTGGCAAGTTCCAAAGGCTTAAATCCATAAGTAAGTCCGCCAAGTGCGAATGCATAGTTGTTATCGTTATATACCGGATCGTCTTTAACATCGACAAGCGTTGAAAATCCAAATTCTTTTACCGCATCATATCCTGCAAGGTCCCCGTTTTCTTTAACACCGAGTTCATCGTATAATCTTAAACAAGCAGTGTTTAGTGAATTTGTTATTGCCTTTTGTATAGTTACTCTTCCGTAATATTTATTTCCGTAATTTTTAGGAGAATATCCGTAAAGGTTTATCGGTCCGTCCTGAACGGTTGAATATATGGTCTTGTCAGGCTGCTCCAAATATTTAGATACATATAGTGGTTTTATCGTACTTCCGGGCTGACGAGGTGTATTTGCCATATCTATTGAAGATGAGCCTCCATAATAGGCAAGAACTTTCCCGTTCGAGCCGTCTACAGTTACAAAAGCCATATCCGCACTGTCTTTGAGTCCGTAAGCAGACATAAAACTATCTACACTCTTTACCCCTGCAGTTTGAAGACTCATATTAAGAGAACAATAAATTTTTATACCGTCCTGATTTATCATTTGTTCAACTTTTTCCTGAGCCTTTTTCTTACTCATTTGATTTTTATTTGTAAAACTGTTTACAAGAACATTTTGAGCTTCGCTTAATACTCTTTGTGAATAAGCACCGCAACCTTTCCTTGTTCTTCCGTTAAAGTTCTTTTGAGAATCACTTTTTCTGATAGATATTTTAACGGCTTTTGCCTTTTCATTTTCTTCATGAGTTATATATCTGCTGTCCTCCATAGCATCCAAAACTTCTTCTTTTCTGATTTTAGACTGCTTATATCCTGTCTTGGTAGTTGGATTATATACTGTAGGGGCCTGAGGTATACCTGCGAGGAGTGCACATTCCTCAAGAGTCAAGTCTTTTACATGCTTTCCGAAAAATCTCTTTGAAGCTTCTTCTACACCGTAAGTTCCCTGTCCCATGAATACATCATTTAAATAAATCTCTACTATCTCATCTTTACTGAATTCCTGCTCAAATTTAACGGCAAGGAGAATTTCTTTTATCTTTCTTGTATATGTACGCTCATCCGATAAGAATAGCCTTCTTACAACTTGCTGAGTTATGGTTGATGCACCTTCATGAATGCCGTCTCCCTTAAGGTTTACCGCAATTGCTCTGAATATCCCTTTAAGGTCAAATCCGTGATGTTTATAAAATCTTCTGTCTTCTATTGCAACCACGGCATGAACCAAATCTTCCGGCATATCATCTATAGATACAAGTGTCCTATTTTCATCATAAATCTCACCTACCAACTTCTTATCGCTGGTTAAGATCTGAGTTTTCAGCTTAGGCGAATATGTATATCCGGAAATATCCGGTAATGTAAGAGATACATACATAAATAATGTAGCACCGGCTAAAATAATTCCTATTAATAATATCCCTAATATTTTTGTTAAAGACTTTTTCAATGTACTACCTTCCGTTACAATAATATTTTTATTTTATTTATATTAAAATTTACAAAAAAACTGTTTTTTTTAATTTATAATAATAATAGTATAAAAAATGTAAAAAAAGAGGCTTTTCATGAATTATTCACAAAAAATTAATAATTTTCGCTTATTTATTATATCTATTATTATAACGTTATTAATATTACCATGTTTTCCGTCGTTAGTAAATGGGAAGGAAGAAAAAAAGCTCACTAAAATAATGGGGGAAAACTCCGCTTGCACAGCTGAACAAATGTATACATATTTAATAAAAAACAATAAACCGAACACAAAAAATTCAATCACAAAAAAGTATGCTTTAAGCTTCGTCAAAACAACGATCAAAGAAGCAAAAAAAGAAGGTGTTAGACCTGATATCGCATTTTGTGTAATGATGCACGAAACCGGATGTTTAAATTACGGAGGAGATGTAACAAAAGAACAAAATAACTTTGCGGGGCTCGGAACGACCGGAGGAGGTGTTAAAGGCGCTAAATTCAAAACAATGACGATAGGTATAAGAGCAGTCGTCCAGCATCTTAAATGCTATGCTTCTAAAGAACCTCTAAAGGGAAAATGCGTAGACCCGAGATGGAATGATTCTCTGAGGGGAAAAGCTATGTATGTCGAATATTTGGGTTATTCGGATAATCCATATAAAAAAGGCTGGGCATATCCGGGAAAAGGATATGGTAAAAAAATATTGACTCATTTAAACAAGATAAAAAAAATAGGGACAAAAGTAAAAGAGGAGAGTAAGGATAATTCAAAAGATAATGATGAAAAAATTATTTTAAAAAGAGAAAAAAAAGATCAAGTGGTAAATACTACTTTATCTGTGGGATTTAATGTCTTATTGATATACCTGATGTTATTGATACTTCATAAAATCAATAAAAGTGAGCAGAAAGCAAAAAATAACAAAAATAGAAGAAAGTAATTTCTTCTATTTTTTAATTTTAATATTATTTATTTCTTTCTTTTAAAAAGTATTTTTAAATTGAATTATTTATATCATTATATTAATATATAGTTATTGAAAGTGAGGCTTTATATGAAATACGATACAGTAATTTTTGATTTTGACGGTGTAATAGTGGATTCATGGCTGGGCATAGCGAAAGGATTTGTAAAGTGCCTTGGCGAATATGGGATAGAAGAAACGATAGAAAATGTAAAAAAAATGATTGGACCGCCTTTTGCACATCTAATTGTGGATAAATATGGTTTTTCAAAAGAAGAAGGTGCGAAAGCCATAATGATACATAGAAAATACGTCAGAGAAAAAGGAGTTTATGAAGCGAGTTTATTTGAAGGAGTTTATGAGCTTATAGAAACGCTATATAATAAAGGAGTAACACTCGCCATTGCATCGAACAAACCTCTTGAAAATGTCGTATGCCAGGCTGAATACTTTAAAATCGATAAATTCTTTAAATTTATTAACGGACAGGATGATTTGCAAACAAGAGGAAACAAAGCCGATTTGGTAAGAGAAACAATGAAAGTATTAAATATAAATAATACTAAAAAAACATTGATGATAGGGGATAAACCTACCGACATAGAAGGCGGGCATTTAAATAAATTGGACTCCGTAATGGTAAAATACGGATACGGTAACGAAGAAGAAATTAAAACCTGCAATGCAGATTATTATATTGATAAACCGCTTGATTTATTGAATATAGTTCTTGGAGATTAAAATGGTTAAACTACTTGCACTGGATCTTGATAAAACATTAATAAGAGATGATAACACCATATCAAAGGAAGATAAAAAAGCAATTCAAAAATGTATCGACAAGGGAATAATAGTAAGCATTATATCAGGAAGAAACGACGCGTCTATAAAACCCATCGTCGAGGAATTAAAAATCATAAAAAACAAGCACATTGGTGTAAACGGAGCATTGCTTTTGGACTTCATAAACGGACATGAAGAGCTTGTTACTATAGATAATGATATATATGATTATTTAGTAGAAAAATTCACCTTAGACAACAGAGATTTTATGCCTCTTAACAGAGAAGGTTATTTTTATAAAAATGAAGGAGAACTTCTTGATGATGTAAGGACTTGGATAGATGATGAAGGTCTTTTTAAAGGGGATTTAACTTCCCTTAGAGACTGTTATAGGATATCGGTACACTTCAAAGACAAAAAGGATCTTGAATATTTAAAAAGTTATTTACCTAAAAGTATTTATGGGACAGTCGACAGAAATGTTTATGATATAAGACCAACAAAAGTAAATAAATTTACAGGGCTTGAAGCATTGATGAAACATTATGATATAGATAAAAATGAAGCCGCGACCATAGGGGATCAGGCAAGTGATGTAGAGCTTCTTGAAAATACCAAATATTCTTTTGCAGTACAAAATGCGGATGAATTTACCAAAAAAGCAGCTAATTATGTACTTAAAAGGACTAACAATGAAAATGCGGTAGCGGAAATGATAAATGAATATTTATTAAAATAAAAACACCGATCAGGTGTTTTTTTATTCGTTAAATAAGTTATTTACTTTTGTTGCTACAAATCGGCTGATAGGTTCCGCAAGAATAATATTTATAAAAAATGTCGCACAAAAGTTCCTCGTCCATATCAAAAAATAATTACTTAATATCTCATTTACATATTCCCCCGCAATTACTGCGCCGACCACAGTCATGATAAGAGACATTGCCGTAACAATAAAGATCACATTGAACAATATAAAATTAGTCTCACTTTTTCTCGTCCAAGAAAAAATCTATAGCTCTATCCTTTATTTTACCCACAGCAAGATTTTGAATCAAATAAGCCGCTATAAAAACAAAAGGCAAAGTTCTAAAACTTAACAAAAATGTATTTAAGCTGACCTCACCAATATTTATAAATGTCTCCAATAAATTCATCATAAATACCATAACGAAACACATCGAAAATCCATATATTAAGTTTGATTTTAATTTCCCAATTATATACATTTTGTATATTTTTTGTAACGTCTTGTTAAAAATAATATTTAAATGTTTTTTTTCATTATAACAAATATAATTTATAACACACAATACATATCTGTTAAGGTCAGTATATAGCTATATTATATTTATATGGTTAAAAACAATTAAAAAGTTAAAGAATAAAATATTATAAACAAAAAAATAAATAACACCCCAAATAATATTGGGGTGTTATTTACATATATAATATTTTCTTTAAAAACCGTCTAAATCAATTAGATACTCAGCACATTTTACAACATAATGATTACATTTTATAATCACTATATACAAAAATACAACATCACTATTGTTTTCTTGTTAATATTTTATTCGTCATAAGAACCATATTCAAATTCAAAATCATCATCATAATTGATTTCATTCTTAACAGGAACTTCTCTTTTTCTTTTTATATTATTCATGGATCTGGAAACCACATTTACATTTTTCTTTTGCTTTGGTTTACTTATTTTTTTCTCGCTTCTTCTAACAGGTTCAGGGTAATCTTCATCTACACTGGTCCTGATTTGTTGCGTTAAAGACGATGCTTTTTCAAAATGAAGAGCTTCCCCATCTTCATCCTCTACATTCAAAAGTGCAGAGCCGTAATCATCCAGCATATCATCATAAGTATTTACCTTAGGTTTTACGGGTTCTGAATCATATTCTTCATAATAATCCACAGGTTTGTTGATTTCTTTTCTTATTTCCTCAATAGGGCTGGTATCTTCTTCTTCATAATATATTTCTTCTTCAAGATTATCTTTTGAATATTTTGTGAAGAAAAACAGTCCAGCAAATACAATAAGAGCGACAAGTATAAGAAATACATTACCTAAGATGTAAAGCACTCCGGAAACCAGCATTGTACCGGCCAAAGGAACCAGCACTCTTAAAATAAAGTCCTTTTCAAAAATATCTCTCATTTATTTTCATCTCCTATACTAAATTATCATCACTATATGCTTCAGAACTCGTAGGATCATCTTCAACAGTGATGAATTTTGTGTATTCTCCATGGAACTTGAGCTTAACAGTTCCAACACTACCATTTCTATGTTTTGCTATTATAACTTCCGTAGAATCATCCTCACTCTCAGGGTTATAATATTTATCTCTGTATAAAAGCATTACAAGGTCGGCATCTTGCTCAATCGCCCCCGACTCTCTAAGGTCTGAAAGCATAGGCCTTTTATTTGTCCTTGCTTCCGGTCCACGGGATAACTGACTGAGTGCAATCACAGGACATCCAAGTTCTTTTGCTATTCCCTTTAAAGTTCTTGAAATAGTAGAAATTTCCTGCTGCCTGCTCTCAACTCTTTCATTTATGGTCATAAGCTGTAAGTAGTCTATGATAATCAAATCTAAGCCTTCGGTAGCTTTAAGTTTTCTGCACTTTCTTCTAAGCTCTCCCACGGAAATACCTGAGGTATCATTGATAAATAATTTTACATCATTTTCTCTTATAGTCCTTACCATATCATAAAGGCTTGACCACTCGCTTGGGAATATATTAGCTATCCTAAGTCTTGAAGAATCGACCTCTGCTTCTCCGGACATAATTCTGTTAGCCAGCTGTTTTGTAGGCATTTCAAGTGAAAATATGGCTACAGCTTGCTTATGTCTTATAGCGGCATTTTGAGCTATATTAACCGCAAGTGCGGTCTTACCCATACTAGGTCTGGCGGCAATAAGTACAAGATCCCCTTTTTGAAATCCGGATGTAATATCATCTATCGCTTCAAAACCTGAAGGTACCCCTATGACTTTCTCATCCAGCTTTTGAATCCTGTTGAGTTCGTTAACGGCATCACTGACCGCATCCGATAATTTTGTAAAATCAGTGGTATTATTATCCATGGATATATCATAAACCGACTTTTGAGCTCTTTCTATCATTGAAGAAGCATCATCTTCATTTGCATAACATTTATCTATAACATCTCCAAGCTCCCTTATAAGCCTTCGCCTTATAGATTTCTCTTTTATGATATCACAGTAGTGCTCTATATTATTTGTCGATACTACACTGTCACCTATTTTAGTTAAAAATTCATAACCGCCAATCTTATCAAATACACCATTTTCTTTAAGTTCATTTGAAAGAGTAAGCGCGTCTACAGCTTTACCTCTGTCCGAAAGAGCCAAAACTGATTTATAAACCCATTTATGCTGGTCATCATAAAAATCATCTACACTTAAAACTTCTCTTACTACACTTATAGTTTCACTGTTTATCAATGTGCACCCAAGAACACATCTTTCCGCTTCACTGTTATGGGGCATAACTTTTAAGCTTAGTTTATCTGCCACTTCCCGACTCCTTACTCAATACTATCTATTTTAATTATTCACTTACTACGTTGATTTTAACCATCGCTTCGATATCTTCAAAAAGTTTTACTTTTACCTTATATTCGCCTTCGGTTTTGATGTTATCCATTACTATTTTTCTTTTATCAACATCTGCTCCGCTTGCTTTTTTTATTGCATCACTCACGTCCATTGATGTAACGGAACCGTAAAGCTTTCCGTCAGGACCGGATTTTGCCTTTAAATCAACAGATATTTTTTCAAGGTCTGCTTTTGCCTTCTTAGCATCTTCAATCAATTTAGCTCTATTTTCATTTTCAAGCCTTATTTCTTCTTCCAGTTTTTCTATATTTGCTTTTGTCGCTTCAACTGCCTTACCATTCTTAAGTAAGAAATTATTTGCATATCCGGTTTTTACATTTTTAATTTCTCTTTTTTTACCTATACCTTTTATATCTTCAAGTAATATAACTTTCACGTCTAATCCTCCATACTGTATTAATTATTTAACATTATAGCACAGTTTATATTAAAATTATAATTGTTTTTGATTAAGAAAACATTAATATAAATAGATTTAAAGGTTAGTTTCAGATACTTCCTTGACTATTCAATCCAAAAAAAGTAAAATATAGAATAATATAAATCATAGGATAAAGGAGTATATTATGAAAGTAAGTAAAGAAGATGTACTATATACCGCATCTCTTGCCAAGATTGATATAGACGAAAAAGATGTTGAGGCATACAGAGATACTCTTACAAAGCAACTTGAATACGCAAAATCTTTAGATAATGTAGACATTGAAAACGTAAAATCTTTAGCACATGTATTAGACCTTGAAAATGTAGTCAGAGAAGATGAAGTAAAAGAAGGACTTAACATAGAAGAAGCTTTACAAAATGCACCGGATAAAGACGGCAGATGTATTAACGTACCTAAGATGTTATAATTTTAAAAGTAAGCGAAGGTAAAACATGGATAAATTACAAATCAAGATACCCGCAAAAGTCAATCTTGGATTGGATGTAGTGGGTAAAAGAAAAGATAATTATCATGATATCAAAACAGTAATGCATTCAATCAATATTTACGATTATCTAACATTCGAAAAATCAGAAAAAATTGTTATTACCTGCAATAATGACGAAGTCCCAAGAGATGAAAATAACATAGTATATAAATGTATAAAAGAAATCTCCAAACTTAAAAGTGACAGAGATTTATTATCTGTGCATATAGAAAAAAGAATACCGGTATGTGCGGGACTTGGAGGCGGCAGTGCAAACGGCGCAGCGGCTTTAATTGCTTACAATAAAATCTATGACCTTGGCTTAAGCAGAAATCAGTTATGTGAAATAGGAAGAAAGATCGGTGCTGATATCCCGTTTTTGATCCACAGCGGAGCGGGGATGTGTGAGGGGATCGGTGAAAAAATAAGACCTATTTATCCATATATCCCAAGTTATATCGTACTATGCAAACCCGATTTTGGTGTAAGTACAAAATTTGCATATGACCTTATTGATAATGCCACTGATTTAAAAAGACCGGATTTCACAGCTTTGATGAACGGACTGTTGAACTCTGATAAAAAGAAACTTAAAAAAGGACTTATAAATGTTTTTGAACCTTTTGTTTTAGAAAAGTATCCCGAAATCAGATATATAAAAGACAAGTTTGAAAAATTAGACGCGGTCGGTGTACAAATGAGCGGTTCGGGACCAAGTGTCTTTGCTTTATTTGACAGTCTTGAAAAAGCACAATATGCATATGAAGAATTTTTCAAAGAATATAATACAGTATTCTTAACAAATTTTACAGAAAGCGATAATTCACTTCTTACATATGAATTAAGATAAATGTATAGCATCGGTTAAGTACCGATGTTTTTTATTTATAAATACATTTTTTGATGTAATCAATAATTAAATATAATTAATATAATATCATTATACTAAAAAAGAAAGTCATTAGACTTTCTTTTATTTTTCTACCACAGTAAACCCAAACGTTCCGCTGCCTAAATGAGCTCCAATTGTTGGTCCTATATTATATATATCATTTTCATTTATATTTTTATCTATTGATTTTAATCTTTTTATAAGTTCTTCACAGTTTTCTTTCTCGTTTGAATAAGGGAAATATGCGGGATAATTAATATCTCTGTCTATTTTTTGATATTCTTTTACCATTTTCTTATAAGCTCTGGCTTTACCAAGTGATTTATCTTTCATAAAAAGCTTACCTTCACTGTCAATACTTATGATTGGTTTCATATTTACTGCCTCTCCCAAAGCAGCCTGAGCTTTTGTGAGCCTTCCGCCTTTATGTAGATATTCCAAAGTATCTACCATTACCACGGAACGAAGCTTCGTAACCAAATAAGATAGTTTTTCGTATATCTCTTTACCGCTTAGACCTTCATCTCTTAACTTCACGGCGGTATCCACCAATAATCTTACCCCCGTTACGGCATGTACACTGTCAATGATGAATATATTATCATAATCTGCAATTTGCTTTGCAATATTTGCACTCTGAACCGTTCCGCTTAAACCGCTTGAGAGTAAAATCGCTATTATATCATCTCCAGCTTCTTTGGCTTCATTAAAATATTTAAGAAATTCTCTCGGTGCAGGCTGAGCGGTCTTAGGGAAAATATCGGTATTCAATAATTTATCATAAAAAGTATCTTTATCAATATCCACCCCGTCATAATAATGTTCTTCATCAAAAGAAACCATTATAGGTACGAATAATATGCCCTTTTCTTTAATTTCATTTTGTTCATAATCCGATGATGAATCTGTTAATATTCTTACTCCCATATTTACCTCCTATGCAATAAACCGACATACCCTGATATCTCATTGAAAATATCGGTCGCGTTCTTAGCCTTATCTTTTCCCAAACTATATACCAGCTTATCTATCAGCTTTAAAATCGCATTATAATCTTTTTTATATACATCAATTTTATCTTCGTTTAAGGATATATAAATAACTCTTTTATCCTCTTCACTTTTTGTTCTTTTAACAAGCCCTTTATCTACAAGCCCGTTTATTATTTTATTTATCTGTGACTTAAGTAAACCAGTTCTTACACATATTTCTTTTATCGCAAGCCCTTTTTTATTGTTTTGAACTGTAAGTTCTTTATATAAAATATGGCATAATACACCCTCATTAAAAGATAAGTTTACCATATACCTTTTATTTCTTAATATTGTTGAAAGATTTATCCATGAATCCAAAAAATCTTCGCTTACAGTCTCCATATACCCTCCAAATTAGTTCACAAAGTAAACAATTAGGTCTTATTATATAAAAATTGATATACTTTGTCAAATAAAAAAAGACTTTGAAAATATTCAAAGTCTATGATAAATCAATTTTTCTTATTTCTGTTATTATTTCTTGTTTCATCCATTTCTTCACTGGTCACGCCCCATAAAACCATTCCGATTTTATTCACGGCTCTCTTCCTGACTCTGCTTCCATATTCTCTTGAATATCCCAGATTATCACTTATTTCAGTCATCCTCTGCATTTTGAAGTATCTCATGACGATGACTTTTCTTTCCAAATCCGTGAGACACTCCAAAGCCTTTTCTATTTCAAAAACAAGTGATTGTTTTTCTTTTAACTCTTTTTGAAGAAGTATCTTAAAATCCGCAATATTTGTAGCTTCCGCAGCGACAAAATCATTATATATCCTGTTTGAATTAGTCGCGATATAAATCGACCTTGAGGGAAGAGAGCCCGGTTCAAGCTCTTCCAGCCTCTTTTGTATCATTTCAATCCTCTTAATCAAAAAAGGATAATCATATAATCTCTTTTCTGTTTGTTTATATAAATCTGTTTTCATAATAAGCCTCCTGCAACAATCATTACTAAATCGAACGTTCTTTCTACACTTGTAGATTATCACACTATATGTGTGATTGTCAAGCGAAATTATTCATTTTGTGTGATTTTATTGATATTTTTCACACAATTAGTTGATTTCTGTATTGAAAATAATAACAAATTGTGATATTATTAAGGTGGATAAAAGAAAATAAATAATAAATCCCATATACGGAGAAGTAAAATGGATACTATAGGAGATCGAATTAGGAAGCTTAGAAAAGATAATAGTTTAACACAGCAGGAACTGGGACAAAAACTCGGAGTTCATTCTAACACAATTAGTATGTACGAAAAGGGAAACAGAAAAGTATCTGCTGAAATGGCAAATAAATTAAGCGAAATATTTAATGTAAGTGTTGATTATATAACAAAAGGAGAAGACAATAAAAAAATCAAGGATAATTATACTTCTCTCGATGAAAGTTTATTAAATGATGAAAAGTATTTAAACCTTACTCTTAAAAATCTTCTAAAGGATTCTACAATGGTTGCGTTTCAGGATTATAAAAGCTGGAGTGTGGAAGATAAAAAAGAATTACTTTTGATATTACTGGATAAAAAATAAGAATCGTCTGATATCAGACGATTCTTTTATATTTCATTTCTTCCTATGATTGCATTTGCAAGTGTAGCTCCGTCGGTATACTCAAGGTCTGCCCCCTGCGGAAGCCCCTTGGCTATCCTTGTGACCTTAACATCATCAAAAGGCTTTAAAAGTTTCTTGATTACCATAGCGGTAGTTTCACCTTCTACGTTAAAACCTGTAGCAAGTATGACCTCGTCAACATCATCACTGGTGCCTATCCTGCTTATAAGCTCTTTTATCCTTATATCTTCTACCATTATCCCTTCCATAGGAGATATAACCCCACCGAGGACATGATAAAGCCCATTATACTCTTTTGTTTTTTCAATGGCTATAAGGTCTTTCGACTCGCTTACCACCAATATAGTAGATTTATCTCTTTTATTACTTGAACATATATCACAAGGATCTTTATCCGTTATATTGTAACAAATAGAGCAATACTTTAATTCTTTCTTTGCTACTTTGATAGCTTCGGATAAACTATCCACATCACTTTGCTCCATATTGATTATATAATAAGCAAGCCTGCTTGCGGTTTTCCTCCCTACACCGGGAAGTTTTGAAAGTTCGTTTATTAAATTGAGTATAGGTTTAGAATAAACACTCATTTTATAATCCCGGAATATTAAGTCCGCCAAGTCCTCCCGTCAAAGAACCCATTTTGCTGTTCGCATCGCTTGACGCTTTATTTAAAGCTTCATTTACGGCAGCAGCGATCATATCACATATGATTTCGGCATCTTCTTCTTTTAGCATATCAGGATCTACTTCTATAGACTGTACAAGTTTTTCTCCGCTTACAACGGCTTTAACCGCACCCCCGCCGCTTGTTGCTTCATAATTTGTTTCTTCCAATTCCTTCTGCATTCTTTCCATATCAGCCTGCATTTTCTGCATTTGTTTCATCATACCCTGCATATTGCCGCCGCCCATTCCATTCATTCTTCCTTTAGCCATTTAAATTTACCTCCATTATTCTTCACTGGCACCGAATATTTCCATTATCGATGCATCATAATCTTCTTCTACATCCATGATATCATCCACAACTATCTCATTACTGATTTGCGATAATTCCTCATCCGATATATATTCTTCTTCGCTGCTCGACATGATCTCGTCAAGATTGTAATCAGAAGCAATATTGTCATTTTCCAAAGCTTTAGAAACTACCTCATCCTCTTTTACAGGAGTATTCGAAGTTACTTCCGGTTCCGGTTTGATATCATTTTTAATGTTTAAATCTTTTTTTAAACTTTTAAGACTGTTTTTACTGCTATCATTTTTATATCTTAATTTTATCTTTTTGTCAATATAAACAACATCTAAATTTCTGCCGGACTTCTCTTTTAATATATCTTTAAATATTTTATCTCCGTCATTGTCAAAATAAAAGTCCATCATATTAAGTGCTTCACCGGGATATACAGTAAGCACATTACCTTCAAGAGAGACGACTTTAAATTTATTTACGCTCATACCGACAAGCGGATCTTTGGCACTGTTAATTATATAACGCTGTGTGAGAGATAAAATCTTATCAGCTTCTTTGATATCTTTTTTATCAACCACGATTTCATTACTGTCTGGTGTCGTCTTTTTGGGTTTATCTTTGAGTTCTATGACTTCTTCCTTGACAGGAATAACCCCGCCGGAAAAATCCATATTCTTGATTTTTTCGACTTCGGATTTTAAATAAGATAAACTGTTTACTTCTCTCTCAAGAGACCTTATCCTATCATTCAAGATTTCGATTTGTTGGTTATCAATATTTACAGAAGTATTTTCACTGATTTTATTATTAAAAGTATTATCTGTCTCACCCGAACATAGATTTATTATCTTTGCGGTAAATAAGAATTCCGGTTCGCTGAAAAACCTCATGTCATTTTTAAGCTTAGCCAGAGAATATAGAATATCACTTATCCTTTTACTGTCTTTAGAACCATTAAAACTTTCTCTTAAAGAAGCAATATACGTACTGCTTTTATTTATTATCTTCTCGGGCTCTTTAACATTTACAGCTATTATTTTATTGGAGTAATATTCCATAAGCTGAGTTATTATACTTCCGACTTCTCTTCCTTTATTTAAAAAGTCATGTATAGCATTAAGGCTCTTATCTACATCATTTTCAAGGATACCGTTAGCTAAAAGGAATATTTCCTCATCACTTATCAAACCTAATATATCATCTACTATTTCTTTTGTGATTTTATTGTCTTTCACTACGGAAATAGCTTTATCGAGTAAACTTAAAGCGTCTCTTAAAGCACCTTCGGTGTTGAGTGCAATAAGCGCCAAAGCTTCTTTTTCATACTCTATTTCTTTTTTATCCAGTATATTGGCAAGATGATTTACTACTACTTCGCTGTCTATCCTGTTAAAGTCAAAACGCTGACATCTAGATAGTATAGTAGGTAATATTTTATTTGGTTCCGTGGTTGCAAATATAAATACTATATGGGAAGGCGGTTCTTCCAAAGTTTTAAGAAGCGCATTAAAGGCTTCTGTCGTTAACATATGGACTTCATCGATGATATAAACTTTATATCTGCCGAAGTTAGGCATATAATTTACTTTTTCTTTTAAGTCCCTTATCTCGTCGATACCTCTGTTTGAAGCAGCATCTATTTCAACTATATCCGCACCGTCTCCGATATTGATATCGTTGCATGAAGCACACTCGTTGCAGGCTTCGCCGTCTTTATTATTTAAGCAGCATATGCTTTTAGCAAACACTTTTGCTGTAGAGGTCTTTCCGGTTCCTCTTATACCGCTGAAAAGGTAGGCATGAGAAATAGAATCATTTTTTATCTGATTCTTTAAAATGTTAATTATATTGTCCTGACCTATAATCTCTTCAAAATTTTTAGGTCTGAATTCTCTATACAAAACAGTGTAGCTCATTATATTACCTCTGCCTTTTTGTACTCAAATATTTTATCCATAAGCTCTTTGATCCTATCCATATCATCGAGTAAATACAGATATCCGAAAACACATTCAAGAGCCGTAGCAAGTCTGTATGTAGAAATATTTACACTCTTTGATGAATGTTTAATTTTTGTATTTCTTCCCCTTAGGGCTACTTTCATTTCATCTTCGGTTAAATAATCCTTTAAAAAAGAAAAAATATCGGCTTGATAAAGGGCAGAGACGTAGTTCATACTCATTTTGTTCAAGTCTTTTACGCCTCTTATACCAAGCCTGATTAATGTCTTTCTTATATTTACTTCGTAGACACTGTCCCCGAGATAAGCAAGTTCCTTGCTTCCAATAGATAAAATATCTTTCTTATTATCTATTTCTCTTTGTGCCACTTTACACCTTCTCTGGTATCTTTTAAAACTATTCCTTTATCAAGCAGATCGTCTCTTATCTTATCCGCAAGAGTAAAGTCTTTATTCTTTCTTGCTTCCTGTCTTTTTTCAATCAGTTCAAGGATCTCATCTTCAAGGATTTCATCTTCCTTTTCTTTTGTAAGTAAGCCCAAAACTCCGTTTAGCTCCATATACATATCATAAGATTTTTTTATCATTTCTCTAGATGAGTTTTCATTTACATTTGAATTTATATCTTTACTGAGTTCATAAATGGTACTTACCGCATTTGCAGTATTTATATCATCTTCCATTGCAGCCTTGAACTCTTCTCTGTATTTTGGAAGAGCACTTATAAATTCTTTTTCATCTTCTTTTAACTCTTCATCTTTTACCTTGTCAAGTAAGAACAAAAGATTTTCTTTTGTATTATATAGCCTGTTAAGACCGCTCTCTGTCTGTTTTAATATATCAAATGAAAAGTTTACAGGGGTTTTGTAATGAGCCGACAGCATAAATAATCTTACGACTTCCAAATCAAAATCCTTTGCAATATCTCTTACCATAAAGAAGTTACCTTTAGATTTAGACATCTTTTCATTGTTTATATTTATATATCCGTTATGAACAAAATAATGTACGAAATCTTTACCGTTAGCACCTTCGGACTGAGCTATTTCATTTTCATGATGAGGGAAAATCAAATCTTCTCCTCCTCCGTGGATATCAATAGTTGAACCTAAATATTTTCTGCTCATTGCTGAACATTCTATATGCCATCCGGGCCTACCTTTTCCCCAAGGAGAATCGAATGCAATCTCACTGTCTTCTTTTTGTTTTTTCCAAAGAGCAAAGTCCAGCGGAGATTCTTTTTCGTCATTCACCTCGACTCTGGCTCCCGAAACAAGTTCATCGATAGGTTTCTTTGAAAGCTTTCCGTAATCCTCAAATTTGCTTACTCTGTAATATACGTTTCCGTCCACATTATAAGCGTAACCGTTCTTTTCCAAATCGCTTATCAAATCGATGATATCCGATATACATTCGCTTACTCTAGGATGAACGGTAGCTTCTTTTATACCAAGCCCTTTGGCATCCGTAAAGTATTCTTTTATATATTTATCAGCGACCGCCTTGCTTGTCGTATGTTCTTCCTTTGCTTTATTGATTATTTTATCATCGATATCAGTAAAGTTTTGAACATAATTGACTTTATAGCCTTTATATTCAAGATATCTTCTCAAAGTATCAAAAATAATGAAGGGTCTGGCATTTCCGATATGGAAAAAGTTGTATACGGTAGGACCGCATACATACATATTTACTTCCCCTTCATTAATAGGTACAAATTCTTCTTTTTTTCTCGTTAACGTATTATATAATTTCATTTATTCCTTCTCCTTAAGCAAACATACACTGTAGGCTTTTATACCTTCTTTTCTGCCACTAAAACCTAGTTTCTCTTCCGTGGTAGCTTTTATACTTATGTTTTTAACAGGAGTATTCATAATAAAAGAAATATTTTCGCGCATTTTTTCTATATAAGGTGCTATTTTAGGTGCCTGCATGACCAGCGTGACATCAGCATTACAAAGTTCATAACCTTCTTTATCAATAAGATTACAAACTTCTTTTAATAAAAGCATACTGCTTATGCCTTTATATTTATCATCAGTATCCGGAAAATGCTTTCCTATATCGCCCAAAGCAAGTGCGCCAAGGATAGAATCCATTAAAGCATGAACCAAAACATCCGCATCGGAATGTCCTATCAGCCCTTCCGGATAATCAATTTTCTCTCCGGCTAAGATAAGATCTTCATTCTTACCCAGCCTATGAACATCATATCCAAATCCTATACGCATTTTTTTACCTCTTTATTTATTTTATTTTTACGATTTCGGCACGAGCAGTCTTGTAAAAAATTTAGTAAAGCCTTTTTCTTTCTTTATGCGAGGTGAAGGTCTATGAAGCATGATTTCATTTTCGCACTGAAGGCATGTAAGTTTTACTATTTCCCCATCTTTATAAACGGCTCTGTGCATCGTATCTTCTAAACAATTTTCACAAAATAAATATGTTTCTACAACAAATTCTTTTGACATACGAATTACCCCATTTCCTATAGTTTATCATATTATGATGTAAAAATAAATTTATTTTTTTCTTAATGTTAAAGAAGAATATCGTCGTTTATAATAACCAGTTTTGAAGAAAAAGTTTTGGTAAATCCGCTTTTTTTATCAAAAATATTATACACATTTTCAAGTGCGTAAATATTTTCTTTTTTAAATACCAAATACCTTCCTTCAACCTCTCCGAGAAACATAAATGCACTGAGCAAATCATTCTTTTGCCACGAAAAAACTTTATTTATTTCACTATCATAAATTATTTCATTATCATAATTATTGGTAGCTTTAAAATATATATCTTTACCTAGATTAATGCTGTTTAAAAATATATTAGTTGTTTTAACTTTTTTACTTATTTTTCCATTTAAAACATCATAATATAAAATCTCATTTTCATAAAATGGTTTAGATAAAAATAAAACTACTTCATTAATCGTTTGTCCTATTATTGTTATATAATTCAAACCTTTATTTGACCTTAAAATATCATAAAAAATATTCTTTTTACTTACTATACTATGTATAAGTTCTCTTAGAGGTATCAAATAAATATTATTTTTAAAATTATTTTCATCATTTAAATCAAAAGAAGTAAAAAAGTTTTTTATGTAGAATTCTTCTATAACAACTATATCTCTGTTTTCATCACTGAAAAGCAAGGGAGCATTCAATAAATTTTTCAAAACTATGTCTTCAACTAATATAAAATCATCTTTTTTATCATACATATATAGTACAAGCTCACTGTAATCAACCGATCTTAAATAGAAAAAAACATATCCCTTGATTACAAAAAAATCTATGATTTTATCATAAGTCTTGATTTTAAAATCAAAAACATGAATGATGACATTTTTCTTGATTTTATAAACGGCGAGTTTATTCATCATTCTACCCATAATATATATACTTTTGTCGTAGTCATCTATTTTAAAATCAAAGTAGTTATCAAACACAAGAATATCCCTGGCAATTGACTTTTCTTTATCATATTTTACCAAAGAATAAATATCATTTTCATCGTCTTCACAAAATAAATAATACTCACTGTCGAAATGAGTAATATAACTGTAGAGCTTCCTATTATTAAAATGTAAGCATTGTAATTTCACATCTCTCTCCTTTAAAAAGTCTTTATTTAAATGTATTCTTTTACCATTTCTTTTATTAATAAAAACTTTGCTTTATAATTTACGTGTGATACAATGTTATTAATTCATGAGATAGTTGGAGGATAAAAATGAATATAAACGAAAAAGTAAAATCATATGAAAAAAATATGGTAAACGATATTAAAAGACTGGTAAGCATCAAAAGTGTTGAGGAAGAACCAAAAGAAGGAATGCCTTTCGGTGAAGGTCCCGCCAAAGCGCTTAACGAAGCCCTTAAAATAGCTGAAGAACTGGGATTTAAAACAAAAAATTTAGATAACTACTGCGGATATGCAGAAGTCGGAGAAGGCAAAGATTTAATAGGTATCTTGGGACACGTTGATGTGGTCCCTGAAGGTGACGGATGGGATAGCGATCCATATATCCCCGTAGTAAAAGACGGAGTTATTTACGCAAGAGGAGCAAATGACGATAAGGGGCCGGTTATAGCTTCACTGTATGCCGTAAAAGTACTTATGGACATGGGCACAAAACTCAATAAAAGAATAAGAGTAATATTTGGTGCAAATGAAGAAACGGGATTTAAATGTATGGAACACTACAAAGAAGTTGAAGAAGACTTAACAATGGGATTTTCTCCCGACGCAGCATTCCCTGTAATATTCGGAGAAAAAGGTATCTGCCAAATAAATATAAAAGGTAAATACATAGATGATGAAAAAATAAAAATAATAGAATTAAAAGGCGGGGAAGCCGCAAATGTAGTTATCCCTAAAATGATCGTTACATTAGAAAACAACAGCGATATTGATATCGAAGAAAAATTTTATGAATATATAAATGAACATAAATTAACAGGAGAAGTCTTAGAAAAGAAAGATAATAAAATAACACTCAGACTCAATGCGGTGTCTGCCCATGCATCAACTCCATGGGAAGGTAAAAATGCAGGAAGCTATTTAATGGAATTCTTAGGCTCTGTAATGAAAGATAATACCTTAGTAAATAATTACAACGATCTTATAGGAAAAGGTTATCTGGGTGAAAACTGCGGGCTAAAAATGGAAGATGAATACGGACCTCTTACATTAAACACAGGAGTGGTGGAAGCAAAGGACGGAGAATTGAAATTAACCATAGATATCCGTTATCCATTAACAGAAGATTTTGAAAAAGTATTTAATATACTTAAGAAGTCATTCAGTGAAACAGGATATGAGTTCGAAGTAATAGAACATAAAGCTCCTCTTTATGTTGAGCCGGATTCTCCTTTGGTTAAAACTCTTCAAAGTGCATATGAAGAAGTAACCGGAGACAGTAAAAACAAACCATATACACTTGGCGGAGGAACTTATGCAAGAGCATTCGATAATGTAGTTGCATTTGGAGCACTGCTTCCGGACGACGATGAAAATGCTCATCAAAGCAATGAAACATTTAAAGTTTCTACCTTACTTACAGCTACGGAAGTTTATGTAAAAGCACTTGAAAAACTATTAAAATTATAATGATTGAATATAAAGAGGGCGCGGAATCTGCGTAAGCAGGCGCAGTGCCCGTCAAATAAAAAGACCGCTGATTACTAGCGGTCTTTTAAATATTTTTCCATTGTATTAACAAATGTTTCTATACTCAATGGTTTTGCGATATGCTCATTCATCCCTGCATCTTTTGCGGCTCTTATATCTTCCAAAAATGCATTTGCCGTCATTGCTATGATAGGAAGAGATTTTACATCGTCTCTATCTAATTTTCTTATTTTCTTAGTTGCCTCATATCCGTTCATTACAGGCATTTGTATATCCATAAACACTAAATCATAATGGTTTGGACTTGTATTTTTTATTTTTTCATAAGCTACTTTACCATTTTCAGCAGTATCTACATCAACTTTTGTTATTTTTAATAGTTCTTTTGCAACTTCCATATTAAGTTCATTATCTTCAACAAGTAAAACTCTTTTTGTACTTAAATCTACTTTTATATTTCTATTACTATTATCCTTATCTACATCATTTTTAAGGAAGTAATCAAGCTGATACAAAACCCTTGATTTGACCACCGGTTTGGAGCTGAACATAGAAACACCTGCGAGTTTTGCCTCGTTCTCTTTATTTGTCCACTTTCCGTTATAATAAACGGTAATAGGCGTCTTATGATTTGTTATTTCTATTATATTTTTTATATCCTCAACACTGTTTATATCTTTATAATCCCAATCAATTATAATATTAAAATAGGATTTTTCTTTATTTCTTATTTCCTTGAATATATATAATAATCTTTCTTTTGAACTGATATTTTCTACGTTTAACTCTACATTTTCCAATATATTTTTTATATCATTTATAAAATTACTATCATCACTTATTACTAATATATTTTTATCTATAAATCTTTTATTATATATTTCACTTGCATCCTGAAGTTTAATATTTACTATAACCGTAAACTTGGAGCCCTTGCCTTTTTTACTTTCTACTATAATATCTCCGGACATTAAATCAACTATACTTTTTGTAATCGCCATTCCCAGTCCTGTGCCGTGGACTTTATTTATCCTGCTGTCATCGGCTCTTTCAAATGGAGCAAAAATTTTATTTATAAACTCTTCATCCATTCCGATACCATCGTCCTTAAAAATAAACTCATATCTGCCATAACCTTCTAAAGTAGAATTTACTTCATTAACTTTTAATTCTATATTTCCGCCCTTTGGAGTATATTTCATAGAATTTGATAAGATATTTAAAAGGACCTGCCTTAATCTTAACGAGTCACTAATGACATCAGAATGAATTACTCCCGACGTATCTAAAGATAAATTTTGTTCCTTTTTACTTATATCAGGAGAAATTATAGTAACAACATCTTCTATCAAGTGTAATAAATCTATTTTTTCCGATGTCAATGAAAGTTTTCCGCTTTCGATTTTAGACATATCGAGAACTTCATTTATAAGATTTAATAAATGATCACTGGAAATTGTGATTTTATCCAAACACTCGAGTACCTTAACCGGATTATTTAAATTACTTTTTGCTATAGAAGTCATACCAAAAATAGCATTCATAGGCGTTCTTATATCATGAGACATTCTTGATAAAAATTCACTCTTTGCCTCGTTTGCTCTTGCCGCTGATTCGTAAGCTTCTTTTAGAGCTATTTTATTGTTTTCTTCTTTTTGTATCATATCATGAATATCACGAAGTGTTATAAGTATTTTCTTATTATTTTCAAAATAGCATATTCTGCATTCTTTATGTCTAGGAGGGTTTTGGTTCGATCTGAAATAAACGTTTATCATTTCTTTTCCGCTGTTTAATTCATCTAATATGTTATAAAGACTCATTTGTCTTCTATACTCTTCTCTATCTTCATCATAAACCCAATCGTCACGAAGACCTTTATCAATTTGCGGTTTATAACTTATAGGCTTTAACATAGCATCTTCCAATGCTGAATATTTTATTGAATATTGCTGTTTATCCAAATCTACTATACTTAAAAATTCATAATCCGAACGTATCATAAACTCACTTATTGCATTAAGTTCAATATTTTGAATTTCCGTAGATTTTTCTTTGGTAACATCTTCTACAATACCTACCACAAGTTTAGGTTTACCACTTTCATCAAACCTAACCGTAGACAAAGTGACCCTGCACCATAGATCTCTGTTTTTTGCCTTAAAAATAGAAACGGCGGTTTTTTTGCCTTTGTGAATATCATCATACATTCTGTAATAATCATCATAATAGCCTTTATCTATATATTCTTCTGCAAAATCTTTGGGCATATTATCATATCTATCTTTACATCCGTAAACTTCGCTGGTTCGCTTGGGCATGACACATAGTTTTTCATCCGGATAATATGTAAAATCACATATATTTGTATTTTCCATAGAAACCCTAAGAAGAGCATTGTTTGCTGCGATTTTATCGGATAGTTCCCTGTTTTCTTTTTCGGCTTTTATATGCTTATCAATATCCAAGAAAACACTTTGGATAATTTTTTCGCCGTTTTCATCTAATATTATCTGTGCATTTCTAAGAACCCAGCAAGTCGTTCCGTTTGGACGTTTTATTTTGCATTCAAAAATAATGGATTTATCCCCTGCATTCCTTAAATTACTATTTTCTTTGGAAATTCTGTTTTTATCTTCCTTAACATATATATCATCTAATGTCCAAATTTTCTTTTTATAAAAATCTTCTTCAGAATAACCAAGAATTTTTATAGCTTCTCTGTTTATTCTTTTAAATTGAATTTTCCCGTCGATATATTTATACTGAGCGATTCCGCATAAAACGGACTGCAATAAATCATTATATCTATTTTTCTCTTCTTCTATTTCTTTCAGTCTTTGCTCTTTTTTTAAAATATCTTCTTTTAAGTTTCTTAAATCGCTGATATTCTGATGATATCCTTTTATAGTGTAAACACCATTATCTTCACTCTCTACCTTACCTGCACATCTAACATAAATTTCACCGAAAATGGGATGATTCCATGGATACTGTACTTCAACGAGCTTTCCTGTTGTTATTATTTTTTCAACAGCTTCCCATACATCGTCGAGATAACTTTCATTTATCCTATCATACCAATGGGCATAGCAAGCCTCGGGTTCCAAAGCTTCTTTAAGTCCGAGCAAATCGAGCATAACATCTTCGCCATACATTTTATTAATATTATTTTTCATGTCTATTGACATCATCCAAAGTCCTGTCTTGGAAGTAGATAATACTTCACTCATCCACTCGGGACTAAACAATTCATTATTTATTTTATTTGGCATTGGAATTACCTTCCTTTTATACTTAATCATAGTAGTATAAAAATTATAAATAATTAATAAAACGTACTATTAATTAAATTATATATTCATTCTAAAAAGGTGTCAATCAAAAGCTTTTAGTATAAATAAAAAGAAAGCAAGATCTATTGCTTTCTTTTTTTGATATTCTCTTTTATTTCATCAAGTAAATCTCTGTACTTTGATGTTTGAATTTTAGGATGCGTTTTTAAATAACTTAAATATCTGAACTTCATCAAATAATTTTCAATTATATCTTTTCTTTCTTCACTAAGCTGTTTAAATGCAAGCTTTTCAAGATACATATCTTCTTTTAGCCTATCGGTTTTGCCGGCAACAATAAGGGTTTCATCGGAAATATGCTTACCAATCCCATCTGAAAATTCAAGGAGTTTATCGCCGATTTGAGATAATCTTTTTAGTTTGGATTTGAACTTAAGTATTGTAGCCACAGTAAGGATCGTATCTAAAATAAATATTAACGAACATACAATAACTGCTATAATCCCAACTTTTTCGGGAATAAATGTAACAAAAGTATATATTAAAGGATGAATGATATTTATAACAAATACACATGCAAGCCCCCATATAATCGAAAAGCCAAGACATATATAACCATTTAAGTTAAACTTTTCTTTTGAATAATCCCACCATCTGATCGAAAAAATTTTTTCCAAAACGAATCCCGTTGCTAATTCCAGCAATGTGGTAAATATAACAGAACCGATAAATAATATTAGCAAGTTGGATTTTAAGGGCTCTAAAAAATGTATTACCAGTAATAATCCAAATCCGTATATCGGACATACCGGCCCCCTTAAAAATCCTCTGCTGATAAAATGACCTTCTTTTATGGTTTGAAAGATTATTTCCGTTACCCAGCCTAAAAAACTATATATCATAAAAAAACATAAATATTCATAAATCGTATATCCCAAATAAGTTACCTCTTATAGCGTTAAATTATGACATATTATATCAAGATAATATCAAAAAGTAAATAAATCGGTCATACCTATTTTATTATCAACGGACAGCTTTCCAAAACATCTTCTTCACTTTCAAAGTCATTCATCTTTAAAATGTCTTCTTTCGCTATAAGGTTTTTCTTTCCTATATCCCAAAGACTTTCATTCTTTTCTTTATAATATACTTTGACCTTGATACTGTCTACGGTTTCCTCTTCGGCTTCAATATTTTCTATTGAAGCTATATCGCTTACTTCCTTTGTATCAAACATATATCCGCTTACTACAACCTCACCGTCAATGCTGATAGTCTGATTTAAACTTGTAACCACAAGATTATTCACATTTACATCTACGAACAAATCAAGATTTTCTCCGCCGCTTATCTCTTCTTTTAATTCAAAAGGCACATTTATAGTGTCGACATAATATCTGCTGTCATTATCTATATATGTAACTACTTGAGTAACCACACTGCCCTCTACGGAAAGTATACTTTCCTCAACGGAATAATCAAATTTTACATATTCCATATCACCGATAACGCCGCCGATCATATCGGTATCAATCAAAGTCTTGCTGTTACTTATTTTCATTTTCTTTTCAAAGTCACTTCCGAGCATTACGATACTATGTTCTTTTAAAACAGGAAGAGTATTTCTGTTTGTACTGTAAGCATCTTCAATAATGTTTACTTCTTTCTTTTCACAGAAAAGTGTACTTGAAATCAGTTCCATAGTTATTTCGATATACGAATCCTCATCATCCATAACGTATTCTCCGCTCACACTTTCTACGCTTGGAACTATATTATAATAATCACATTTCAGTTTAGGATCTTTTTCTATAAAATGATTTATAGGATAAATTAGTTTTTCAATTTTTGTATCACTGTCATCTTCAAATCCAATCTTATAAATCAATGTGACCTCTACTTTAGCACTGTATAATACACCAACCCCCGAAGCGTTTGTATTGACATCTCTGAGTTTTGCAAATACAAATAAAACATTTACGCTGTCGGATAAAGGTACGTCTTTTTTAAATGTAAAAGTCTCCTTGGTACTGTTTAAATCAAATACCGAACATACATCGGTGTTGGTTTTTATTTCAAGACCACCTATATTATTATCGCTCATTACGTTTATATCTTCGGGAATTATACTGACTCCGCTTATTTTAACATTTGCACTTACTTCTATCCTTCTTTTCTTAATGACTCTCGTTTCAATACTTGCAATACTAGCCCTTAAGTTAAATATCTTATCCCATTTTTCCCCTTCGCCGAGGTTAACGAAAAATTCAATATTTTTATCTACTGAGGCTAAAGCTTCGTTTTCGCCCAAATATAAAATATTAAGCTTTAGTACCCCTTTTAAAACAAATTTCCCGTTTTTAAGGGAAATATTTTTTATTACCGCTTCGGTATTACTAAGTAATATTCTTTCTATATTAGACATATTGTCCAATATCTTAACGTTCTCAAATACCTCTGTGACTACTTCGATATTGTCTTCTTTACTAGTTAAATTTATCTTTTTTACCATTTGTTCAAATTCCATTTTAATCCTCCTAAATATACTCCTTGTAAAATATATTTATATAAAAGAAAAATATTACTTATTTACAAAAATTTAAATTATAAATGTATAAAAATTTCTATTCATGGCAAATATTTTATTAGTAACATAGTTAAGTTTTTTCAAATATTATAATATGAACCTTATAAATTTGAAAAAGACAAAATAAATTAAAATATAGCTAAAATTGGAGTATAGAAATATGGGTGTAAAAAGAGGAGACATTTATTACGCAGATTTAAGCCCTATTGTAGGCAGCGAACAGGGGGGGCTTAGACCTGTCCTTATTATTCAAAATGATGTAGGAAACAAACACAGTCCGACAGTTATTGTTTCGGCAATAACTTCATCAATGGATAAAGCAAAATTACCTACACATATTTCCCTTTCGGCAAACAGCGAATTACTTAATAAAGACAGTGTGATACTTCTTGAACAAATCAGAACAATTGATAAACAAAGACTTAGAGAAAAAATAGGTCACGTGGATATGAGTACGATGAATAAAGTAAACGAAGGGCTTTCTATAAGTTTTGGAATGTTTCAGTAATTATATTAAACTTAAAAAGACAGATGATATTCTGTCTTTTTTTGATTATTTAATTATATTAAATCAAAATAATATTATGCATAATATATTTCTACCCAGGAAATACTCTGATCCAAATCGAGATAAATAAAATCTGCTTTTATGTTGTTGATCTTATCATAATAAGTACGTTTTCTCAGCGACTGCTCCTTATCCTGAGATACATCTTTAAAATCCGCTCCAAGAATATTTGTAACATCACTTATGGTTTTAATATTCCCCTTAGAATTAATTTTAAATTCAGTTTTCTTTTCGTCTAACCTAGTGAATATAAACGATACTTTGTCTTTATTTGTATTTAATAAAAGTTCATCAAACTTATATCTATAGTCCCCCGAATACTTATTGCTTTTGGTATATTTTGAAAAATCTATATTACTTATATCAGTGCCAATTTTTATATTATCTACAGTTATATTTGATAAATCAACATGTTCTGATTTTAAATTAGAACACCCTGTAAATAACCCCATAATTAAAAGTATCATAATTAATATCTTTACTCTTTTCATTATGCCCTCCGCTAGTTTGTTAAGTAAGTATATGCCCCCTTTATTATTTTTAAGTTATATGATAATTAAATTATTATTATAAAACTATGTAAAGCATGCTTGACATATTATCTATTATATTGTATTATAAAAATGTAAAGTATACTTAACATCATAAATAAGGAGGGAAATACCATTAAAAATATAATAAATGAACTAAGAAAGAAAAATTCAATGACACAAATAGAACTGGCGAAAAAATTAAATGTATCCAGACAAACGATAATATCTTTAGAGAATGGAAAATATAACCCTTCCATAATGCTTGCATATAAAATTGCAAAAGTATTTGATTTAACTATAGAGGATGTTTTTATTTTTGAGGAGGAAGAAGAATGAAAAAATACAACAATATGAAGAAATTATTTATCATTTTATTTTTAACAGCTGTTATATTCTTGATATTTAGTATTATAAAACAAAATTATTACATCATGGGATTTACGACTTCGATTTCATTATGTAGTTTAATATTACTAATAAGTTATAAAATAAAAGAAAAAAACAAAGAAAAATTTGAAGCAATGATAAACGAATTTGAAGACGAAAGACTAATTTTTATAGAAAACAATGCAAAATCCATGACTTTAAATTTAAGTATATATATACTTGCGATCGGATGCTTTATAACAGGACTTATGGAATATAAGGAAATATCAATATTTTTAAGTATTCCAATGGTAATAATATTAATTTTATATTTAGGATCTTACTTATATTATAAAAAGAAATACTAAAACCTCTTGACTCTCCCGTAACTGGAGGGAATAGAATTTAGTTAGGGAGGAAAGTTATGTACAAGATAGGTCAATTTTCAATACTTTGCAGAACACCGATAAAGACTTTAAGATATTACGACGAAATAAATCTTTTAAAGCCCGAAAAAGTGGATAAATGTACAAGCTATAGATTGTATACCACAAACCAACTGATTCAAATACATTATATCAACTCATTAAAACAAATAGGATTTTCAATAAAAGAAATCAAATCAATGATGTCCGGGCATGACATGGGACTTATCTTAAACAGTAAAAAAAGTGAGCTGCAAAGTGAACTTATCGAAATAAACAATAAACTTTCCAAACTTAATTTTATTCTAGATAAAAAAGAGGAGGAAGTTTTAATGAAATATCAAGCTGTAATCAAGAACACGCCGGAATGTATCGTCTACTCTAAAAAAATGCTGCTTCCAAACTATGATGCACTTTTTACTTTAATTCCTAAGCTTGGAGAAAAAGTACAAAAAGCAAACCCTAACCTTAAATGTTTAAATCCGGAATATTGTTTCGTAGCAGAATTGGATAAAGAATACAAAGAGAAAAACATAAATATCGAATACTGTGAAGCAGTAACGGATTATGGTAATGAAGTAGATGGTATAGAATTCAAAAAAATCGAAAGCGTAAAAGTCGTAAGTGCTATGCATAAAGGAAGCTATGAGAGTATTTCAAATGTATTTAATTTCTTGTTTAAATGGATAAACGAAAATAATTATGAAATAATTGATTATCCGAGGCTTAGTTACATAGACGGGATATGGAACAAAGACAGTGAAGATGAATGGCTGACAGAATTACAAATACCAATAAGATAAAAAAAGACTGCTATAAGCAGTCTTTTCTATTTACTATTACATCTAATTATCTTTTACTTTATAGTTATTTTTATTTGTAATAAAATCTAATAACTAATTTATTATCACATTTTAACTTATAATATAAAATAAAGTATTTTTATAAACTCTAAAAAATAAAAAACTACCTAATCGGTAGTTATAATTCTAACTTGGTGACCCCTAGGAGAATCGAACTCCTGTTTTCGCCGTGAAAGGGCGACGTCTTAACCGCTTGACCAAGGGGCCTTGTGAACAGTCCTTTTTTATTATACACGAAAAAGGAGCAAATGCAAGTATTTTTTTTATTTTCTTAAAAAAAAGAAAATACTTATTTGTAGAGACGAGTTGAACTAGTAAATCATATTTTGTTAAAGTCAAATTAATTAAGATTATCTATATATACATATCCGTTATTTGTAACTTCAAAAATTTGATTACTATTACCTGTAGCTTTAATTAAATTATTTTGTAATAATTCATTAAACGCATTTTTCCATTTAGCGGTATCTCTATTATCTGCAGGATTATTAAATTGAATATTATCAGCCGATATAGAAAGTCCTCCTAAATGATTTAATTTAACTATTCTGCCTGTAGCATTTGAAGCATGTTTTAGTATTGATAAAGCTTCCTTGCTTAAATTTAATTCGTTTTTATTATCTTTAGCTTCAATATCATTTATAATGTTTGTTATATTTTTAATAAAATTATTTCTTTTTCTTATTAAGTTTTAAAGTAATATTTCTATTTTTTGCCGATGAATTAAATAATTCTTGTGCAACTTTTGCTTTTTTCTTTATATCGGTTTCATTTTTTGTTTTTTCATTTAATTTTAAAATAATTTCATTTATATCAATAAGTTCAAGTAAATTTACCGCAAGGCAGTAAAATGATTTTTTCCTTCCGTCGTTATATTTATTTAATAATAGATTTAATATTTTGATTTTTTCTTCTAATTCTTTTTTATATTCTTCTATTCCTATTCTATTTAACTTTTTTAGATTATCAAACATATTTTGGTGTGTTATAAATGAATCAAAATCTGTTATGTGCTCATAATGTTTACATGGATACTTACTGCATAAGCTACAGAATTCCGGTGAACTTGTTTTAATAGCACATTTTACTATTTTACATGACTGATGACCGTCTCCGCCTCCGCATCCGGGACAGTATCCGTCAATATGCATGATACATAATCCGCAGTTCAATCCGCACAGTGATAATAGGGGGTAATCTCTTTTATAATTTTTCATATGTTTCCTTAATTATTATAATGTTTTTATTATTGATATAATTTAAATTTTTATTAATTTCTAATTTATAATCTGATTTTATAAGTGTTTTATTTATTAAATTATTAGTTTTAATATTTGTGTATATAATATTTTTTTGTATCAGTTTTTATAAATATATTTGCATTTTATTATCTAAAATTTACATTGTCAATAACTTTATTTGTAATATTTTAATATCTTTGTATTATAAAAGTCTTATAGTAAAGTTATTTGATATTCATTATTTTTATATCCCCCACATTTTTTACCTTCATTATTTTTATAATATCAGTTATAAATCTGTTTGGGATCAATCATTATAATTCCCATGATTTTTATATTGTTATAAATTATAAAATGATAATCATCATGAATGTTGGTGTAAATGATTTATTATTTAAAATATATTTAAAACTCGATTTCTTTCAATTTGAAATTATTATAGTTATAATAAATATATCAATTAAAATTTTAAAAAATAATTTTAAAACATAAGGAGTATAAAATGAAGGATTATGAACATAAAGCAAGATATTACGAGACTGATAAAATGGGTATAATACACCATTCAAACTATATAAGGTGGTATGAAGATGCAAGGATAGATTTTATGGATAAGCTTGGAATAAGCTATAAGAAGATGGAAGAAGCTCAAATCATATCTCCCGTGCTTGAAGTCAGGAGTGAATATAAGAATATGGTATATTTCGATGATACAGTAATAATTCATGTGGATATAGTAAAATATAATGGTATAAGGCTGGAGCTTAAGTATATCATCACAAATAAAGAAAGCGGTGAAATAGTAAATATCGGTTACAGCAAACATTGTTTTTTACATAGAGGGAAGATTGTAAATCTAAAGAAACATGCTCCAAAATTTCATGAAATGTTTTTAAATGCTTTAAATTCTTAAGATGAAATGAAGATACTTTTAATATATGATTAAATGCTGCTATGAAGATATTATTTAGTGTATAATGTTTATAACATATTTTTTAAGAGGGAATAAATGTAATGAAAATAAAAGTAGCAGATATTATAAATATCTTAAACAAAGAAAGTCAAATAGTTAATTTAAATATTTTAAGTATAAGTGAAATCGTCAGTGATGTGACTTATAATTCAAAAGCGGTAAAAGATAAAAATGTATTTATCTGTAAAGGTCTGAATTTTAAAGAAGAGTACTTAACAGATGCCATAAAGAGAGGCTGCAGGCTCTATATAAGCGAAAAGAAGTATAGCGATGATATACCTTATATTATAGTAAAAGACGTACGAAAATCTCTGGCACTCATATCTAAATTGTTTTATGGAGATAAATCGGAAAAGCTTAAGCTAATTGGTATAACCGGAACAAAAGGAAAAAGTACAACTTCTTTTTTTATTAAAAACATCCTTGATTTATTTTTGAAAAGTAAGGGCAAAATGCTTTCAGGGATAAATTCTACTATTGATACTTATGACGGAAGTGTAGTCAGTGAATCCTCACTGACTACTCCCGAGAGCTTGGAATTCTATAAGTTATTAAATAGTGCAGTAAATAATGACCTTGAATATTTTGTATGTGAGATTTCTTCAATAGCATATAAATATAATAGGGTTCATGGAGCAAAGTTTAATGTGGGAGTATTTTTGAATATTGGATATGACCATATTTCAGAGGTTGAACATAAAGATTTTAATGATTATTTTTCTTCAAAAATAAAACTTCTTGAAAACAGCGAATATATAGTTATCAATAAAGATTTGTTAAGGTATGATGAAATAAAATCAGTGCTAGACAATAAAGAAAAAGATAAGATTTTTACATTTTCAATTTATGATAAAGCTGACTATAAGGCGGTAAATATAAAGAAAAACAATACATTTACTTCTTTTGATTTAGTCCATGGAGATAAAGTAAAAAGCTACAGCCTTTTAATGAAAGGTTTATATAATGTGGAGAACGCGATAGCTGCGATTATAGTTTGTGAAATACTAGGTATAGATTATAAATATATTTTTAAAGGTATCTTGGGTTCTGCCGTAAAAGGCAGGGGAGAGATATATAAAACCAAAGACGGGAAGAAGACTTTGATTGTTGATTATGCTCATAATGAACTCAGTCTTAAAAGGTATTTTGAATTTATCAAAGATGAATTTAAAGATAAAAAGCATATATGTATAATAGGTGCTCCGGGAGGAAAGGCATTCAATAGAAGAGAAGAAATAGGAACATTGTGTCATAAAAACTGCGACGAAATAATCCTTACTTCAGACGATCCCTTTTATGAAAGTTTTGATAATATATGTTCGGGGATCATGGATTTTATTCCAAATCATAAAAAAATCAAAGTAATAGAAAATAGGACGGAAGCCATAAAAGAAGCGTTAAATACCTATAGAGATGAAGAAACGATAATATCTATTTTGGGTAAAGGCTCCGAGACCAGTCAGAATTATAATGGTATATCAAGAGATTATATATCCGATAGTGTAAATGCAAAAATATTTGTAGATGAATATAATGAGAATATAAATAAAAATTAAGAAAATAATATGATTATGAATGAAAAAACATATAAATTTAATGCTATGATAAAAAAAGTAGAAGGCATTGACGGGGCGTATATTGAATTTCCTTATGATGTTAAAGTGGAATTTAATAAAGGCAGAGTTAAAGTTCATGCTACATTTGATGATTTTCCTTATGACGGAAGTCTTGTAAAAATGAAAACCCCATGTCATATAATCGGGATAAGAAAAGATATCCGAGCAAAGATAGGTAAGCAGGCAGGGGATGTTATTCATGTAACAATTAAAGAAAGAAAATAAAAAGAATGATATAATCATTCTTTTTATTTTATATAAGGTATCATATCAAAGGCTTTATCGAAAATTAAATCCGGAGCAGTATCAAATTTTACTATATCTTCTTTTTTTGTTTCTCCGCTTAAAACCAAAATCCCTTTTGCTCCGTTATTTACTCCCGTTGCAACATCAGTATAAATCCTGTCTCCTATAAAAGCGATTTCTTCTCTTTTGTATCCGGTGCTTTCAACTATCATATCTACCGTTTCTTTAAAAGGCTTTCCCAGATATTTGGGTTTTACTTCGGTAGATTTGGTAATAAGTTCGCACATAGCACCGCAGTCGGGCATGAACCCGTCTATGGTAGGGCAGTTTATATCTAAATGCGTTGCTAAGAACAGTGCTCCGTTTCTGATGTAATGACAGGCTTTATCCAGTTTTTCATATGTAAGCGTGGTATCAAAAGTAATAACAACGATATCCGGCTTTTCGTCAACAAGATCAATTCCTGCATCTTTAAAGCTTTTATAGACTTTAGGTGTGGCTGCAAGATAAACTTTTTTATCCTTATATTTTGTTTGAAGATATTTAATGGTCACATCTCCTGAAGTCATTACATCTTTATCCTCTACTTTAAATCCCATATTATTGAGTTTTTCGACGTATGTTTCACCTGTTCTTGAAGAATTGTTTGTAAAGAATAGGATACCTTTATTTGTTTTTCTTAGATGATTTATAAAGTCCAGTGAGCCTTCTATCAAAGTATTGCTCAAATAAATCGTTCCGTCCATATCGAGTACGAACAGTTTTATATCTTTTAAATCTTCCTTTTTCATATCTTCTCCTTAATGTTTAAATATATATTAATTAAATTATCATTTTAAATAAGTTTGTAATTATAAATACGTATTTCCACTCAATATAATGCCGCCTCGATGAATGTTTCAAAGAAACTATTAGATCTTTTTTAGCAACTGCTTTAGCCTTTGTGGCTTGAGCGAAAATTTTTGGTATTTTTTGTTTTAAAAAGTACGGTCTATATTATATCATAAAAATTACTTTCATAAAAATTTTATATAACATTGGGTAAAAAAACATATTATGATATAATAATTGATAAACTATATTAAGGAGGTTTCAATTGAGAAAATTTAAAATTTGTTTTTTAATAGCTATTTTACTGCTTTTTGTATATCTATATTTTGAAAATACCTCTTTGATTACCGTGGATAAGACAGATATAGTTTCTAATAAGATAGACAGCAGTTTCAACGGATATAAAATTTTGCAGCTTTCCGATTTACATTCGAGAAAGTATGGAAAGAATAATAAAAATTTAATCAAGAAAATCGATAAGATAGACCCCGATATAATAGTCTGCACCGGGGATATGATGAATTCCACCGATGATGAAGGGAATGTATTTATAAATTTAGCGGGAAAACTCACTAAAAATTATCCGGTTTACTATATAGACGGAAATCACGAACAGCTGGTTCAGTATAATAATGTAAGTGTATATGATGATTATACAGATTCACTTAAAAGTCTTGGGGTCCATGTACTTAAAAATGAAAAGGTTCAAGTAAGAAAAGGTTCTTCATATATAAATATGTATGGACTTAACGTAGATTTGATTTATTACTCTACTCAAAATGATTTAAAAAATTCCAATATCAAGTATACAGAGAGGAATTTTGCTAAGACAATAAATAAAAAGACATTTGAAAAAGATAAATTTAATGTTCTTTTGACTCACGACCCGCTGTATTTTGAAGTATATGAGAAAAGTAAAGTTGATTTGATTTTGACGGGACATATTCACGGAGGGATAGTTAGGATCCCTTTTAAAGGCGGACTTCTTTCTCCCGATCAGGATTGGTTCCCTAAGTATTATCATGGTTTATATACTTTGAATGATACAAAGATGATAGTAAGTGCCGGACTTGGGAATTATACTGTGAATTTTAGGGTGTTTAATCCTTTTGAAATAAACCTTGTTACTCTTAGGAGCGAATAAATTGAAGAGTCAGGGGCGCGGAATCGACGTTAGTCGGCGTAGTGCCCCGATATGAATAAAAAAACAGCGCATATGTGCTGTTTTTTTGTTGTATACATCTATCTATATTTGCTTTATTGAATTTTCATTATCTTCATTTTTTATTCTTTTTAACTGAGCTTTATAAAATAATAAGTTCTCCATTAAAAAAGTTCTTTCTTTTAAAGAACAATCGGAAAATATATTTAAAAAATCTTTATTTAAAAAATTATCCGAACTCTTTTTTACACTCATATTTAAAAGTTCATCCATGCTGATATCTAGGGCATTGGTTATATCAACGAGCGTTTGAAGAGAAGCTTTGCTTATTCCTCTTTCAATCTTACTTATATGCTGAACCGATTTATTTATCCTTTTTGCTAAATCTGACTGTGAATATTTCTTTTGTTTCCTATATTTTTTTATTTGTTTTCCTAAATTTTCGTAGTTAATTTTAATCATTTGAACATTCCTTTTTAATTTAAGAAATCCTTTTAAGCTTCTTTTTCGACTATATCTGACAATATTCTACCATTTTACTCAGTTAAATTAAAGTAAATTAAGCATATAAATACTAATTTTTACAAAAATATGCTTTATAGTTCTATTTTTCGACAAATTTCTACATAATAGCTGTTCTATAATTTAGACAACAAAGAACAAAAAACAACAGGAGGACGTTAAAATGAAAAGAGGACAGCTATTTATACTTGAATATTTAATAGGTTATTATGAAAAAAAGGGAGTAAAATTAAGAGAAAGAATTCAAGATGAACTGGAAAAAAATTGTGATGTTATGAATACTGACATAATAAATATGTATAAAAGATATTTCAAAATAAAAAATACTATCTTGAAACTAAAGAACAGATATATGGATTTGGCAATATCATTGGTTTAGTAATAAAATAAAATACATATAAAATTAAGTGAAATCCTTCATAGTTATATAAAAATATAATAAATAAAATTAGTGAAAGCACCTTCATGGTGCTTTCTTATGATTTTTTAGATATTAAAATAACTAAAAAAATGATATAATATTACAATATATTACATATTTGGAGAAATATTATGAGAGGGAAATTAAATGTACAAAACTTTATAAAAATTATAATAGGTATTGTACTTTTGGCTGTTGTTATATTCGGAGTCATAAATGTTTATTATACAAATTTAGCAAAGCTTACGATAATCGGCGAAAGTGAAATAACCGTGGGAAGATACTCTGCTTATAAGGATAAGGGTGCGAAAGCTCTGAACAACAATAAAGATGTCAGCAAGGATATTAAAACAGAGGGGAGAGTAGATACTAATATTCCCGGGAATTATTTGATAACTTATAGATATCATAAAAAAAGTGCTGTCAGAAAAGTAAGGGTTTTGGATAAAATGAGTCCCGCGCTTAATATTAAAGGCAGTGATGATATAACATTAAAGCTTGGAGAAAATTATAATGAAGAGGGCTACAGTGCTAAAGATGATGACGGAAACAGTTTAACTAAAGATGTACAAGTCAGCATTCCTGATTTAAAAAGGGTAGGGGTATATAATATTACTTATACTCTGACTGATAAAAAAGGGAATACAACGAAGAGAATAAGAAAAGTAAGGGTAATACAAAATACTGATTATAAAACAAATGGGCTTAGTATTTGTATGTATCACTATGTTTATAATAAAAATAATGTTCCTGCTAATATGAATTCTGCCAATAGGGGTAATTTCATTGAAGTAAATGATTTAAGGGATGAAATGAAGTATCTAAAAGATAATGACTATTATTTCCCTACATGGAAGGAAGTAAAAGAATATTCTGAAGGAAGATTGTTACTTCCGGAAAAGAATATCGTTATAACCTTTGATGATGCCGCTCAGTCTTTTCTTGATAATGGCATCCCGATTTTGAATGAACTTAAGATCCCTGCAACTTCGTTCATAATAACTTCTCACGATGGTAAGAAAAAGGTACGAAGCTATAAAAGTAAATATATCACATTTCAATCTCATTCACATGATATGCATAGATCTGGTGGTACAATAGGTCACGGCGGAATTATGACTGCACTCACCGAAGAAGATATAATACGAGATTTGAAAACTTCTTTTAAAATATGCGGACATAGCGATGCATTTGCTTATCCATTTGGCGATTACAGTGAAAGCTGCGAAAATGCATTAAGAAATGCAGGGGTGTTATGTGCGGTAACAACCATTTACGGAAAAGTTTATCCCGGAGACGACCCTCTATTATTAAATAGAGTTAGAATGAATTACGGACAGAGTTTGGAAAATTTTATAAATAAGATAAAATAAAGGATCTCCACGGTGCTTTTAATTTAAGCAAATTATATTTTATACATTGACATCTATCAATATATAAAATATAATTATATTGACAAGTATGAATATGAGGTATTGAAATGTTTCAAGATAAAATCAAAAAATTTAAAGCACTAAGCGATGAAAATAGATTAACAATTTTACATTCTCTTAAAAATAGTGAAAAATGTGCATGCAAATTATTGGATGAATTAAATATAAGTCAATCAACTTTATCACATCATATGAAAATATTGTGCGATGCAGGCTTGGTTATATTTAGAAAAGAAGGTAAGTGGATGCATTATCGTATCAATGAAGACGGAGTAAAAAATATAATTGATTTTTTGGGAAATATCTGTTTTTTTAAATAATTAAGTAATAATGCCATCATTTAGATGGTTTTTAAAAGACTTATATATCGATACTTGTAAATTTATAAATATGAAAGGAAGATTTTATGATTGCAATTGAAAATATTTGGTTATTTATACAAGATCAAATTCTTGGAATGCAATGGTTAAATATACTTTTGGGAGAGATTTTAAAAAAACTTGGATTTGACTTAACTACTCGTTTGGGGGGAAGTTTACAATTTTTTATATATGATACTATAAAAATTTTTATCTTATTATCGGTATTGATTTTTATGATTTCATACATTCAAAGCTACTTTCCTCCCGAGAGGACAAAAAAAATCCTGGGGAAGTTTCATGGGCTTTGGGCTAATACTCTCTCTGCACTACTTGGAACTGTGACACCTTTTTGCTCCTGCTCATCAATACCGTTATTTATGGGATTTACAAGTGCAGGTTTACCACTGGGAGTTACTTTTTCTTTTTTGATTTCTTCTCCGCTTGTTGATATAGGCTCTCTAGTATTACTTATAAGTATTTTCGGCGCTAAGATTGCCGTTGCTTATGTAGTTGTCGGATTGGTTCTTGCTATTGCAGGGGGAACTTTAATTGAAAAATTAAAGTTAGAGAAGTATGTGGAAAGTTTCATAAAGAATGCCTCGGCTATAGATATTGATGTTCCTGAATTAAGCAGGAAAGATAGAGTTATTTATGCAAAGGAGCAAGTTTTTGAAACTGTAAAAAAAGTAGCACCATATATTTTTGTGGGTGTTGCAATAGGAGCATTTATACATAACTTTATTCCCGAAGCTTTTGTACAAAATATACTGGGTGCTGATAGATGGTACTCTGTTCCTTTGGCTGCTTTTGTCGGAGTTCCTATGTATGCCGATATATTCGGGACTATACCGATAGCTGAAAGTTTGTTTTTCAAAGGTGCAGGGCTTGGAACAGTATTATCTTTTATGATGGGAGTCACAGCATTATCTTTGCCGTCGATGATAATGCTTAAAAAGGCTGTAAAACTTAAGTTACTTGTAATATTTATCACTATCGTGACTGTAGGGATAATTATAATTGGATACTTGTTTAATTTGTTAGGATTTTTATTTATATAAAATATAGGAGGAAATAAAATGTCAACATATAAAAAGAATAAGGATAGAAACTTCTGTTGTTCTTTTATGGATATTTCATCTGACGGAACGTCTGATGTCAAAGCAAAACAAAAAGAAGAAGCTTTTATTAAGGTACTGGGGGCAGGGTGTACAAAATGCAATGAACTTGAAAATAATGTTAGAGAAGCTTTAAAAGAATTAAATATCAATGATGAAATAGAGCATATTACCGATTTTGTACAGATTGCTTCATATGGTGTGATGTCTACACCTGCATTGGTCTTAGATAAGAAAGTTGTATGTTACGGAAAGGTTATATCTAAAAAAGAAGTCATAGAGATTTTGAAGAGAGAATATGAATGGCTTTAATAATATAACAAAAAAGCACCAAGGTTAATAAGGTGCTTTTTGTTTAATACGTAAGGTTATTGTTAGGTTATATTTAATATAAATTTGTTGGTAAAGTAATTATTCAGCAGCGATACTAGGAGCTGCATAAGCTCTTCCTAGGAATTCTTGGTCTAATAAATATAAACCTTTTGGATCTGAAGCGAATAATTCAAATTTTCTGATATTATCTTCAGCGTTCTTTTCTTCTTCCATTTGTTCATTTACAAACCAATCTAAGAAGTGCATTGTTCTGTAATCTTTAACATCATGAGCTGCTGCATAGATGTTGTTGATTAAACCTGTAACAATTCTTTCATGTTTAAGTGTTACATCAAGAGGATCTTTGATGTCGCTGTATGTATACTCAGGTTTTTCGATTGCTTCAGAAGTAATTTTATGACTGTTGTCTTTTAGATAATCTCTAATTAACATAGCATGATCTCTTTCTTCCTGAGCTTGGATATAAAACCAATTTTCAAATCCGTCTAAGCCGTAATCAGCATAGAAATTTGCCATATCTAAATAGATATAAGCAGAGTATAATTCTTTATTTATTTGATCGTTTAATAGTTCGGCAACTTTTTTATCTAACATTTTTCGTTTCTCCTTTTAATTAAGTATATTTAAATTATAACCATTCTAATTTAAAAGTCAAGTCTTTTATTTAATTTTTTTACGAAAATATGGAAATATTTTTAAATTGTAACTTTTGGTAGTAATGTATCTTATTTAATAAAAAAAGATAGGTTTTGTGTTTTTTTAACTTTTATAAAGATATTTATTATTACTTATATGAAATAGAATATAAGTATTTTAAATAAATATATTTATGATATTTTATTAATAATTTATAAAAACCCAGCTAAAAATATCGCCTTACTTTTTTCATATAATCAAGATATTCTTTGCCGAATTCATTTATACACCATCTTTCTTCGCTGATAATTATTACATGAGAAGTTATTATAAATAATATTACAAATATAAGAAGCAGTAATGATTGAGTAATAAAAACACAGCCGATAAAAAATATAAAGTATGACAAATACATAGGATTTCTTGAGATTTTATAAATACCGTTTTGATTTATTCCATTTTGGGAAGGATACGCAAAATTTATTACAGATATGATAAGGAGTACAGAGCCGAGGGCATAAATAAATATCCCAAGAAAAAATAACCGCTCCGGTGTAGTTTTTACTTTAAGAAAAAATAAGTATATTATAATTAAAATATTTGAAATTTGATATATATAATAAGCAGTTTTTTCTTTGTTAAATAATGGTGCAAAATAAGCTGCACGTTTTACTGCTTCTTTATTTAATATGGATAAAAGCGTGAAACGAATAAGGAAAAAAGGTATAAGTAAGAAAAATCCCATTTATAAAGCTCCTTTGTAAATTTGTTTTTTATTTGATTTGATTATAGCCAATCCAGCCATAATCAAATTTTAGAGCTATAATTGTAAAATGTCAAATAAAGATAATAACGTGATGGTTATAATTGTATAGAAATATTTAGGGATTTTATCAGTAATATATTACTATTTAAATATATATAATGACATGAGATAAAATTCAACTTAAATTTATTAGTATAACCTAAGAATATAATGTAAGAAATAAGTCATAATAATCAAATTATTGTAAAATAAAGAGATTGTTTTTAGAGCAAAATTAGATGTAAAATAAAAAAGACCTTAAAGGTGCTAGAATTTTGATCCTATCTAAAAAGATAGGTGGGTTACCTGCTTACCGCTTCTGCCGTCCACTTATAGAGGCATGACATCCACATAAAGACTCAGTATCCCTGTATAAAAGTGTAGGTTCAAAATAACAGCATTCCTTTTAAGGTCATATATATTATATGATTAAATAGTAAAAATATCAACATAAAAGACTATTAATAATTATTAAAATATGGTAATTTATACTTATGTAAAAATTAATTGATTTAAAAACTTAAATATACACTGATAAATTAGTAAAATATATAATTTAAGTGTTGACTAATTATACATTTTTATGTATAATTAGTCAGTATTTTAAATCAGAGATTTATTTTGGAGGTATATATATAATGAAAGATAAAATAGTTTTAGCTTATTCCGGAGGACTTGATACGTCAACAATAGTTCCTTGGCTTAAAAATAATTATGACTGCGAAGTGCATGCAGTGTGTGTAGATGTAGGACAGGTTGATGATAATGAAAAACCTGATCTGGAAAAAAGAGCTATTGAGTACGGTGCTGACAGTATAGATATAATAGATGCTACAGAAGAGCTTGTTAATGATTACATATTCCCAATGCTTAAGTCAGGGGGTAAATATGAAAACAAATATTTACTAGGTACTTCAATTGCAAGACCGCTGATATCTAAAATTTTGGTTGATAAAGCAAGAGAACTGGGTGCAAATTGTATTTGCCACGGTGCTACGGGTAAAGGTAATGACCAGGTTCGTTTTGAGCTTACTATTATGGCGCTTGCTCCCGATATCAAGATAATCGCACCTTGGAGACTTTGGGATATAAAATCAAGACAGGATGCACTTGATTACTGTATACAACACGATATCAAACTTAATATGTCTGCTGAAGAAAGTTATTCAAGAGATATGAATATCTGGCATTTATCTCATGAGGGACTTGAGCTTGAAGACCCTGCAAACATGCCCGACTATAGAAATCTTCTTCAAATGACTACATATGTCGAAGACGCTCCCGATGAAGCAGAAGAAATTTCAATCGAATTTGAAAAAGGTATCCCTGTAAGCCTTAACGGTGAAAAGATGGACGGAGTTACACTTCTTACCAAACTAAACGAGCTTGGCGGTAAGCACGGCATAGGTGTAATAGACATGGTTGAAAACAGAGTTGTAGGTATGAAATCCAGAGGTATTTATGAAACTCCCGGAGGAAGTATTTTATATTATGCACACAATGAACTTGAACAGCTTTGTTTGGACAGAGAAACTCAAGCATATAAGAGGACCGTTGCTGTCAAATATGCCGACCTTGTGTATTCCGGAATGTGGTTCTCTCCACTTAGAGAAGCTCTTGATGCTTTTGTTGACAAGACTCAGGAAACTGTTACCGGTAAAGTTTCACTTAGATTATATAAAGGAAACAAGATCACAAAAGGCATTGAAAGTCCATATTCTGTATACAATGAAGAAATTGCTTCATTCGATACCGGTGAATTATATGACCATAATGACGCAGCAGGATTTATCAAACTTTATGGTCTTCCTCTAAAAATCAGAGCGTTTATGAAACAAAACACTGAAGATAAATAATAGGTGGTTTTAAAATAATTTTTATCTTTCTATTTTTCTTACACTCCTCTACAATGGGGAGTGTTTTTATATATTGGGATTTAAAGGGTTTTATAGTATAATCGGTAAATATAGAAAAATATTTTATAAAAGGGATTAAAATGAAAGAAGTAACGTTAAATAACGGTGTTAAAATGCCAATACTTGGACTTGGAATATATCGGTTGCAGGGTAGAAAAGGATGTGAAGCGATAAAGCAAGCGATAAATCTTGGTTATACTTTGTTTGATACCGCACAGATGTATAATAATGAGCATATACTTGCAGACGCAGTAAAAAGTGCGGAGGAAAATTCAATTATAAAAAGAGAAGATTTATTTATAACAACGAAATTATTTTCTCCCAGCAGAAGTTATAAGCTTGCAAAGGAAGGGATAAAAGAGTCCCTTAAAAATTTAAATACTGATTATATTGATTTAATGCTTATTCATGAGCCTTATAAAGAAGCCGTTGAAATGTATAGGGCTTTGAAAGAAGCTTATGATGAGGGATCAGTAAGAAGTATCGGGATATCTAATTTTAATGCGGATGAATATTTAAGCTTTATAGATAAATGTGATATAATACCAGCTGTAAATCAGGTCGAAGCACATGTATTCCATCAGCAAAGAGGGCTTCAGGAAGTAATGGAAGAACATGGTACCGTAATGAATGCATGGAGTCCTTTTGCTGCGGGTAAAGAAGATATATTTAAAAATGAAATATTATTATCCATAGGAGCTAAATACGGTAAGACTTCCGCTCAGGTAAGTCTTAGATATTTTGTGGAGAGGGGTATCATTGTAATACCAAAATCCTTCAATAAAGATAGACTAAGGGAAAATATAGATATCTTTGATTTTAAATTAAGCAGAGAAGATATTGAAAGAATAGAAAAATTGGATACAAAAAAGAGTTTGTTCGGCTGGTATTGATTATTGATATAAAGGGAAATAATAAATCTTTGAATATTATATATAGGATAAGATTAAAATATTGATTATTATTTGAACGGATATTAAGAATTGATAAATGAAGGTAACCAATGTTTAATTAACATTGTTATTATAAAATTACTTGGAAATTATTATTTGTAAAAAGTCAAATAGAAAGGAAAAAAATGAAATTAAGAGATCATCATTTCAGAGAATATGAAAAAAAAATTGTAGAGGTTTCAAATTCAGGAAATGTACTTTCAAAAATGGGTGCAGGAGATGTTACGGAGCCTTTTATGGGATATATGTATATAGATACAAATAAAGGAGTTACTTTTAGGCTTCTCGGCAATATTGAAAATGAAGCTCATGAAAAGTATATAAAAGAAAAAATATCTCTTGTAAGGTATGATTTGATAGAGGATTTCGATATAAAAATCATAGAAGACATCCCGCGGTTAAAAGCTATCGAAGAACATTATAAGGAAAATTTTAGCGAACCTCATATTGAAAAAGTCAGAGACAGAATAGAGATAGATAATTTAAGAAGCAGGGCTTATCCCGATGATGTAGAAATCGTTATTCCTTATAAGGAAGGTTACGTGGAGAAAATATGGGTAAGGTCTTTTGATTATATAATAAAAGAAAATATGTATATTTTTTCTCTTCTTAAAGATTCATGTTATGATGAAAAACTTAAGAAGGATTCTTTGGTGGCGGCAAAATATTTTAAGAAAAATGATGCGGAAGCATTGATATTCTTTGGAACGGTAGAAGCTTTATAGTATCTATTACGTTTTTTATTCAATATGAATGATTGATTGTAAATAGTAAATTAAAATTTAAAATAAAATAAAATTAATTTTTACAACGTTTATAAAAAATAGCTTGATGATAATTTAAGACATCGTTGATAAATAACAATTTATAACAGAATTAAAAATATTATATAAAGAATTATATTTGATATTTTAAAGAGGATTTTTGATAAATTTTAAATAATGCCAAATTTGATTTAATATAGCAATTTTGTACTGTTTAATTTTCGATATATGAATAAAAGTAAAATTAATTTTAAGGCTTTTAATTAGTTTAATTGGGGTTGTATAATCTTTTTAGATAATTAAAATATTGTCACAAAATGGATAATATGGTATTGTATAAAGCGTAGAATAAATGTTTTAAATATAGGAGAAATTTATTATGAAGATGTGGGCAGGAAGATTTTCGGAACAGAATGCAAAGGAAGTGGATATATTCAATAACTCTCTTCACTTTGATAAAGTTTTATATAAATATGATATTTTAGGAAGTATAGCACATGTAAAAATGCTTTCCAAGCAAAATATCATTTCTAAAGATGATGAGGAAAAATTAGTTAAATCTTTGAATGATTTAATGAAAGATATAGATGAGGGAAAAGTTATTTTTAATGAAGAATATGAAGATATACATATGGCTGTTGAAAGTATACTAACCGATAGGATAGGTGACAGTGCAAAGAGGATACATACTTGCAGGAGCAGAAACGATCAGGTTGCACTGGACATGAAAATGTACGTCAAAGAGGAAATCAAAGAGGTCATATCACTTCTTAAAGACCTTTTATACACTCTTCTTGAAATGGCAAAGGATAATACAAAGACCATTATGCCGGGGTATACTCATATGCAAAGAGCCCAAACGGTTACCTTTGCACATCATTTATGTGCTTATAGTGAAATGTTCAGAAGAGATATAGATAGACTTCAGGATACATATAAAAGAACAAACGTTATGCCTCTGGGTGCAGGAGCTCTTGCTTGTTCAACTTTTGATATAGACAGAGACTACGTGGCTGAACTGCTTGATTTTGACAGCATTACTTTGAATTCTCTCGATACGGTTTCCGACAGGGATTACGTAATAGAACTTTTAAATGACTTAGCTATAATAATGATGCATTTATCTCGTTTCAGTGAAGAAATAATTTATTGGGCAAGTGATGAATTTAAATTCATTGTGGTTTCCGATAAATATTCTACCGGTTCATCTATGATGCCTCAAAAGAAAAATCCCGATGTTGCTGAACTTATAAGAGGTAAAACAGGGAGGGTTTACGGAAACTTGATGGCAATGCTTACCGTGATGAAAGGGATACCTCTTGCTTACAATAAAGATATGCAGGAAGATAAAGAAACTACATTCGACAGCGTAAATACAGTAAAACAGTGTATAAGTATTTTTACGGGAATGATATCTACTATCACGGTGAATAAAGATGTTTTAAAAGAAGCATGTGTCAACAGTTTTATGAACGCTACGGACGTTGCAGAATATCTTGTTAAAAAAGGCTGTCCATTCAGAGACGCTCATTTTATCGTAGGAAACCTTGTAGGAAAATGTGTGAATGAAGATAAATTTCTACAGGATTTATCTTTGAATGAATTTAAAGAACAAAGCGGGCTTTTTGAAGATGATATATATGAAGTACTGCATGTTACGACCGGAATGAATAAAAAGAACATGACTGCTTCACCTAAAGAAGAAATAGTTAAAAAATACATAGAGAAGATATTGGATGAGATAAAGTAAAATGTAAAAAAGATGCATTAATATGCATCTTTTTTTATATCAGAATTCCTTTTAAAAAATATAATCATCTGCATTATATTTACCGCTATCCAGCCTAATCCCGTTGAAACGGCTACCGCAGATAAAGACAACTTATATATTAGAATATATGAAAGTATCGTTCTTATAGAAATATGTAATATAGTACCTACTACCGGGATATTCATCATTCCCACCCCTTTATAATATCCTACGAATGAGCTTCCTATAAAGCAGAAGATATAGAAAATTGATATTACTTTTAAATAAGATGCTGCTTCATTTACAGCGTTGATGTTGTTTTCGATAAACATACCGGATAAAGGTTTTGATAATATAAATGCTATAGATATTATAATCATGCCCATAAGGAGCATTAATTTAAGTCCTGTTTTAAATCCTTTTTTTATTCTCCCATTCTTTTCTGCACCTTTATTTTGTGATATGAATATTGATATCGCAGTTCCTCCGCTTTCTGCGAATGAGTTTGGGAAAGCTTCTATTCTGCTTGAAGCGGTAAATGCGATTATGGAATTTGTCCCAAGTGCGTTTACCGCACCTTGGATTAAAAGTTTACCTATATATAAACTCGACTGATGAAGAGAGGACATAGTCATGTAATCTAATATTGATTTTATATTTTTTATATCCAATTTAAAATCTGCTCTTTTGCAAATCAAATAGGGATATTTTTTATTTATATAAATTACTGCTATGACAGCAGAAAAAATTTGAGATAGAACTGTAGCAATAGCCGCTCCTTGAATTCCCAAACCAAAAATCTTAATAAATATATAGTCCATGATTATATTTGCTATAGTTGAAAGTAAAAGTATATATAATGATGTTTTTGAGTTTCCGACGCTTCTTAGCACCGAAGAACAAAGATTATATAAAAAGCATGATATAAGTCCGATTAGGATTATATTTAGATACTCCATTACATATGATTTTAGTTCCATAGGTGTATTTATGATATTGAGAATAAAATTTAAAATCAAAATAGATGTGATACTTAAAATAACTGTAATACCACCTCCTATTATGATAGATGTAAATATTGATTTTCTAAATTTTTTATAATTCTTTTCCCCGTAATATCTTGCAAGTATCAGTGATATACCATTGTTTGCACCTATTATTATAAAAATAAATAAATTCATAATGCTTCCCGATATCCCTATTGAGGCAAATGCATTATCATTTATAAAACTCCCTACCATATATGTATCTATGGTGTTATATAGTTCCTGAAGTATGTTAGAAAGTATAAGAGGCAATGTAAGACCGATTAATTGATATTTTATATTTCCGTAGGTTAAGTTTTCAGTATTCATATTTTGCCTCCTTATAAAAGTATATTTGATATTTAAATGATTGTAAAATGCTTATTTATTTGATAAAATATAAATAAATATTTATATTAAGAGGGGATTATGACAGAATTTGAAATAGAAGCATTTTTAATGGTAATAAAAAATGGAAATTTATCTTTGGCGGCTGAAATGCTTCATATAACTCAGCCTGCACTAAGCAGGAGGATAAGTGCATTGGAAGAAGAACTGGGATATAAGTTAATAAAAAGGAAAAAAGGAATAAGGAATATTGAACTTACAAATGAAGGTAAATCTTTTATTCCCATAGCCAAGAAGTGGATAAGCGTATGTGAGGAAGCAAAAGGACTTAGTGATATAGATTACGACTCAGTCTTGAATATTGCTTCGATTGGCAGTATAAGCACTTATATACTTCCCGAAGTATTTGTGAAATTTATGAAATCTAACCCCAATAAACGAGTAAGTTTTCATAATTATCATTCTCATGAGTCTTATGAATATGTAGAAAAAGGACTTGTCGATATAGCTATTATTTCCGATGATATGTATTTAAAAAATGTCAGTACTATACCGTTGTTTTCGGAACCTATGGTATTTGTTTGCAGTAAAATGAGCGTTTATGAAGGGGATATCGATCCCAAACAGCTTAGCATCAAAAATGAAATAAGGCTTCCATGGAACCCGGAATTCGATTTATGGCATGAGTATTGGTTTGGGAACATTCCAAATTATAAAATATTTTTGGATCAGATGAGTTTACTTGAAGAGTTTTTGACAATAAAAGATACATGGGCAGTAGTTCCTATGTCCGTAGCACGAAAGATAAATGAAAATAGTACAATAAAGATTTTAAATATTACCGAACCTCCTGATGACAGGATAATTTATTATTTAAAGAGTAACGATAAAAAGAATGTACTTATCGAAGGATTTTTAAATATTTTTAACGGAGAGATAAGTAAAATCGAATGTGTTAAATCGCATTTGTAAAATAAATTAAATATAAGGTAAAAAAATGAAAGTAATAGTAGCTTTGGATTCATTTAAGGGGTGCTTGACTTCTTATGAGGCAGGTAATGCTGTAAAAGAAGGTATATTAAATGCAAATCGTAATATCGATGTAATAGTTAAACCACTTGCTGACGGCGGTGAAGGAAGTCTTGATGCTATGCTTTGTGATAAAAGAATAGAAAAAAAATTAATAGTAACTAAGGATCCTTTGGGCAGAGATATTGAAACTTATTATGGAATAAAAAATAATACTGCCATAATAGAAATGGCGAAAACCTGTGGACTGGAATTACTGAAGCATGAAGAACTAAATCCTATGAATACCTCTACTTACGGATTGGGGCAGATGATAGAAGATGCCGTTACAATCGGTATAAAAAAGTTTGTTATATTTATAGGCGGAAGTGCTACTAATGACTGTGGTACAGGTATGCTTAAAGCTCTTGGATATAGATTTTTAGATAAAGATAATAAAGAAGTTCCAGAAAGCGGAGGTCACTTAAATAAAATAAAGTATATAGATGAAAGCAATGTAATAAAAGGGTTAAATAAATGTATTTTTAATGTTGCTTGTGATGTAAATAATCCTCTTTTGGGAAGTAACGGTGCAAGTTATATTTATGCACCGCAAAAGGGTGCAGATGATATAATGGTAAGAACTTTGGAGCATAATTTAAATTGTTTTGCTGATATAGTAAGTAAAAAATATAATATAGATCATAGAAATAAAAAGGGTGCAGGGGCTGCCGGTGGACTTGGCTTTGGATTAATGTCATTTCTAAATGCTAAGTTGAGAAGAGGGATAGATATTATTTTTCAGTCCTTAAATTTTGATAATGAGCTGGTTAATGCCGATTATTTAATTACCGGAGAGGGGAAATTTGATGAGCAATCTTTGATGGGTAAAGCTCCTATAAGTATTTGCAAATTAGCTAAAGAGCATAATAATAATGTAAAGACGATCATTTTAGCTGGAAGTGTTGATGATAAGGAAATTAAATCCGAATTTGTGGACGGCTACTTTTCCATAATAAATAAACCTATGGATTTGTCAAATCTTATGAAAAAAGAAATAGCAAAAAATAATTTATATATCACTTCTTTACAGTTATTTAGATTATTGATTTAAATGATTTTGTAAAATATCATGGATTGAAACTTTATATATTAGATACTTATTATTTAGTTGTTTATTTAATACTAATTATTGACAATTATTAATTTTTATAGTATTTTATAGCATTTTATATTATAAAAGTAATTATATTTATAAAATAAAAATTTAGTGTAAAATATGAAAAAAGTTCTTGACATTTTTTATCCTATTTAGTATATTATATAGGCAGGTGCTGATGTGGCTCAATCGGTAGAGCAGCTGATTTGTAATCAGCAGGTTGTAGGTTCAAGTCCTATCATCAGCTCCATTTTATTAAAAGGTAACTATCTCTGTGGAGGTAGTTTTTTTATAAAATATTTAAGTTAAAATATGTATTATATATTATTGATTAGTAATATTTTGTATAGATTTATATCATATTTAGTAGTATTATATCTTACTAAAATGTTGTAATTATTGATAATCAGTGATATAATTTTAAAAATTGGTCGTACCTGAGAACTGGTATGTAGGGTTGAAACTATAAAATTTATTAGTTAATTATGAGTCCCCAGTAAATTTTTTGGGGCGAATTAAAAGAGTGTTTTTTGATAACACTCTTTTTTCGTGTTTTTATCGTTTGTATATTGACATGGCAAAAGCAACATATTACAACAACTATTAAATATTACAAAGTAAAAAAATAAATAGGAGGGTAATTAGTATGACTTAATATTTTAAGATTTAGACTTATCATTTTAATTTGTTTAATTGAGAATTGTATGTACAAAAGGATAGAGGATAATATAACAAGGATGTCATCAGTAAATCCTTGTTATATTACACATCCATACTACTTTGTAAGATATTAGTGTTCTTAATTGTCAAAATATGTAAATAAGAGTATAATTACATATTATAGTAAACGTTTTAATTTTTATCGCTTTTTGTTACCGTCTATATAATAAAAAAATTAAGGAAGTGATATGATGGGGAAATATAAAGAATATATCGCTCATACAAGAGAAAATAAAGACACTGGAGAAATCAAATATCAATATCTTATTGACCATTTATTAAAGGTAAGTAAATACTGTGAGGAATATGCAAGTGATTTTTCAGCGGGATATATGGGTAAATATATCGGACTTCTTCATGATCTTGGTAAGATTCAGGACGGATTTCAGGATTATATAAGAGGAGAAAGCAAAATCAAGGTCAAACATGCAGCTTTCGGCGCTAAAATGCTGTTAGATAAAGGCGAAGAAAATAAGGACGCCTATTACAGCTATTTAGCTTATCCTATATGTTGTCATCATACCGGACTTAAAGACAGCGGTAATAAAGATGGTGGTGGAAGCGGGACTTTTTACGGAAGTTGTAAAGAATTTGAAGTATCAAGATTTTTTGAAAATTTAAATATTGCTTTTCCAAATCCTCAAAAGCTTTATGCGCCTTTTACTGTAAATGATTTCGGGATATCCTTTTATATAAGAATGTTATTTTCATGTCTTGTGGATGCTGACTGGAGAGATACCGAGGAATTTTGTAATAATGTAAAAAGAGAAACCACACATGCTTCAATGGAAAAATTAAATAGCACTTTGGATACATATTTAAATGAACTGAGAAATAAAGAGGGTAAAGATGAAGAAATAAATAAAATCAGAAATATGATTTTGGATGAATGTATAAAAAAAGCAAAATCTCCTAAAGGATTATTTTCTTTATGTGTTCCGACAGGAGGAGGTAAAACCATATCATCGCTTGCGTTTGCCGTAAAACATGCCAAGGAAAACGGAATGAAGAGGATAATATATGTCATTCCATACACTTCTATCATTGAGCAGAATGCAAAAGTTATCAAGGACATTATCGGTGAAGAATTTGTTTTGGAGCATCATATGAATGCCGAAATCAAAGAAGATGACGAAAAAATGAGATGGGCGAGCGAAAACTGGGATATACCAATAACTATAACTACGAATGTCCAATTTTTTGAATCATTATTTTCAAATAAAACTTCAAAGTCGAGAAAAGTGCATAATATGAGTAGAAGTGTGATTATCTTTGATGAGGCACAGATGCTGCCTATTGATTTCTTATCTCCATGCGTTTATGCGATTTGTGAGCTTATTAAAAACTATGGTTCCAGTGCTGTCCTTTGCAGTGCGACAAAGCCGGTCATTGATAATTATAAATATAAAGATATGCCAATCACGGAAATCGTATCAAATACAAATGAGCTTTTTGAAAAATTGAACAGGGTAGATTATAAGTATATAGATAAAAAAGATGATGAAGAAATCGTTGGTATGATAACTGAAAATAAAAGTGCTTTAGTAATTGTGAATAGCAGAAGACATGCATATAAGTTATACGATATGATAAAAGATAAAGTATTAAAAGATAAAAAAGTATTTGTCCTTTCAACATTACTAAGACCTTATGACCGACTAAAAAAAATAGAAGAAATAAAGAAACTTTTAAAAAATAATGAAGATGTTATAGTTATTTCGACACAGCTTATCGAGTGCGGAGTAGATGTTGATTTCCCTGTAGTATTTAGAGCCGTTGCCGGAATAGACAGTATCGTCCAGTCCGGGGGAAGAGCAAACAGAGAAGGAAAGCTTACAGATAAAAACGGTAATTTAATCAAAGGCAAGGTATATGTGTTTGAATCTACTTCTAAGGAAGGAAAATGTCCAAGCAGTATAAAACCCAAAGCGGATAAATCAAGGGAAATTATTGGCTTATTAAAAGATAGCTCTTTTGGACTTGATGGTGTTGAAAAGTATTTTAAAATGGTATATCAATTTTATAATACAGATATTTCCGGTTTAAATAAAGAACAGAAACAATTGCTTGATAAAGAAGATATTCTTGGAAGTCTTAAATTAAACGGTCAATATCTTGGGTTTGATTATAAATATGTAAATGATAAATTTAAGCTAATTGAGGATAATACATATTCAATTTTTGTTTCTGTAAAAAGTGAAGAAAAGGATAGTTCAAATAGGAAAAACGATGAGAAAAATAATGATATTGATGAAAGCAAGAGCCTAAGAGATAAATTGATTTTATTAGAAAATGATAATATTAAAAATAGTATTTTGACTAAAAGTGATTTTAGAAAGATGAATAAATACATAGTAAATATTTATGAAACTGAATTTAATAGGCTTTTAAAGGATAATGTTTTAATTCAAACTAGATTTGGGATATATATTTTAAATAACGATAAATATTATGATAAAGATTTAGGGCTTGATATATTCAGTAATGAAAACAAAAATGCAGAGGCTATAAATGTATAGTTAAGAAGGAAGGTGATTAAATGGGATACGGAGTAACATTTAGAGTATGGGGAGACTATGCCTGTTTTACAAGACCTGAACTTAAGGTAGAAAAAGTAAGTTATGATATGATGACTGCATCTGCCGCGAAGGGGATATTGGAGAGCGTATACTGGAAGCCCGCCATACGCTGGATAATCGATGAAATTCATGTGATAAATGAAATAAAATTTACCAATGTAAGAAGGAACGAAGTAAGCGAAGTCCTAAAGCTTTCACAAGTAAAAGGCGCGATGAACCGGAATGTACCTTTATATATAGATGCTCCTGGGAAAAGACATCAAAGAGCTTCGATGATACTTACAGATGTTGAGTACGTAATTAGGGCTCATTTTGAATTGAATTTAGATAAATGCGGAGAAACCGATACAAAGGAAAAACATTATAATATTGCTGTACGCAGACTAAAAAAAGGACAATATTTCTCCGCTCCGTTTTTGGGGACTAGAGAATTCGGAGCTAATTTCGAACTTATCGAGGGCGAAAAAGATATACCCAAAAGTCATTTAGAGGGGGAAAAAGACCTTGGGTATATGTTATACGATTTGGATTACAAATTAAGTGAAGATAAAAAAAGAAGTGAAGTATCACCTAAATATATAAGAGCGATATTAAATGATGGCATTCTTGATTTTAGGAAAATCAGAGATGAGGTGGCGGAATGATTTTAAATGCACTTTGCAGTTATTATGATGAGCTTTTGAAACTCGGTGAAGTACCTCCCTTCGGTTATGAAAAAGTAGGTGCTAATTATGAACTTGTTTTGGATGAAGACGGTAATATAGTGAATTTGACAGAGTTTACAGACGACTCCGAAGGTAAATCAAAGAAAAGAAATTTTATTATGCCTACCAGAGGGAAGTCCAGTAAGATAAAAGCAGCTTTGGTATGCGATAATGCGGGATATATATTTGGACTGTCCGGAAGTCTTGATAAACAAAAAACAGAAGAAAAGAAATTTGAAACAGCGAAAAGTTTTCATCTTCAAATATTAAAAGATTGTCATTCTAAAGAAGCTGAAGCAATAAAGAATTATTTTAGAAAATGGGATATAAATAAAGCATGGGAAGAAGAACATATTTTAAGTGCTGTACGTTCTAAAGGTGATGCGCTTCCGGGAAATATCGTAATAAGATTAGTAGGAGAAAGCAATTATCTTCATGAAAATACAGAAATAGTAAATGTATGGTTAGAAGAAAATAAAAGAGAAAACGAAGATAAAGAAAAAAGGATATCGCAGTGCGGTATTACCGGAGAGGTAAGCGAAATAGCACTTCTACATGAACAGTTTCAGGGAATAAAAGGAGCAAATGCTACGGGTACATCTTTGGTTTGTTTTAATAAAGATTCGGATTTATCTTACGGATTAAATCAGTCTTTTAATTCCAATGTTTCTGTGGAAGCATCTTTTAAATACGCTCAGGCTTTAAAATATCTTCTCTCAAGCCGAGAACAAAAAATGGTCTTGGGTGAAGACACTATTGTCTTTTGGTCAGAAAAAAAGGATTGTGATAATGAAGCAATATATGCTCGTTCATTTCGTCATAATAGTGAAGAGCATGAAGAAAACATGACTAAAAAAGATAAAAATATAGAAAATGCAGTAAATATTATCCTTAAAGAAGGCAGAAATGGTCTTTATAATAAAAGTATGCCTGATATAAACATTGATTTAAAAAGTAAATTTTATATATTGGGGTTATCTCCCAATGCAGGCAGAGTTTCTGTAAGATACTTTTTGTTTAATACTTTTGGGTTCTTTATGGATGTTTTAAAACAGCATTATGATGATGTTTCGATAAAGGGAAGTAAACTTGATGAAGGTAAGCCAATGAGTATACATAGGCTTTTATATGCTATAAAAAATCAGAATGCATCAAACAGTAAAGTAAATCCCTTACTCGCAGGTGCTTTGATGAGATCTATACTGACGGGACGTGATTATCCGATCGGCTTATACTATGAAGTCATCAGCAGAGTAAACAATGAGAGAAATATTACTCAGGCGAGAGCCGCAATCATAAAGGGTTATTTGAATAGAAAAAACAGGAATTTAAAAAAAGAGGAGGAATTTAAAGTGAGTTTAAACAAGGAAATAAAAGGAGCATATTTGCTGGGAAGAGTTTTTGCATTGTTTGAATATATACAAAAAGAAGCTTTGGGAGAAAACTTAAATGCAACGGTTAAAGACAGATATTTTTCTTCGGCTTCGACTACACCTTCTCTCGTATATCCGACTTTGATAGATCTATCATTTAAACATCTATCAAAGATTAAAAAAGGCGACAAATCCAATACGGGATATTATTTAGCTAAATTCCTGGACAAAACACTGAACTTCGGACAGGCCAATGTGAGTACCGTTTTCCACTTATTCCCGATGATTCGCTTATCTGACATCCTGCTTTCCTACGCAGAAGCCATGCATCACGCTTACGGCATGAATGCGGACCCTGAAGGCTATGGTTTGACAGCAGCAGAAGCCGTACAGAAAATACGTTCCAGAGCCGGATTCGGAACAGATGATAAATTTCTTAATGGAGTAACAGATGATAACTTCATGGAAAAGGTAAAGCAAGAACGTCGTATCGAACTCTGTTTTGAAGAACATCGTTACTTTGATTTGCGACGTTGGATGGATGGCAATCAACTAAGAGAACCTATTATCGGAATGAAAGTAGAAGAAAATGCTTCCGGGCTTCATTATACACGCATTACAGTAGATGAAGCACGCAATTTTAAAGATTACATGTATTATCATCCTATTCCTCTGAAAGTAATCAAGGAAAGCCCTTCCATCCAACAGAATCCGGGTTGGTAACGGGTATCAAAACTATTTAATAGATAGAAAACATGAAAAAGATAATAATATTATTCATATGCTTAACCTCCTCCATCTGGCATGTCTGTACCCAAACCAAAGTTAGCGGAATTGTTAAAGATGCCCAAGGAATGGAGATGATTGGTGCTACTGTCCTTCAGAAAGGGACTAATAATGGAATAGTGACTGGTTTAGATGGCAAATTTACTCTTACATTGTCCAACAAAGCAGAGCAAACACTTCTTATCTCAATGATCGGCTTTATAGAACAATCTATTGCCATAAAAAAGAATCATCCTTTTATCAATATCACTTTGGAAGAAGATATTGCACAATTGGATGAGGTCGTTGTTGTGGGATATGGAACACAAAAAAAGGTCTCTCTGACCGGTTCTATTTCTAATGTTGGTACTGAAGACTTAAAAAGTATGCCTGTATCAAGTGTTACAAATGCCTTAGGAGGCCGTATTCCAGGATTGGTAACCCGTCAGGAAAGCGGACGTCCCGGAGGTGATCAGGCTACTATGTTTATTCGTGGACGCGCTTCATTGAATGATTCTAGTCCTTTGGTACTGATTGACGGAGTAGAACGGCCTATGGCACAAATCGATCCTGATGATATTGAAACCATCTCTGTGCTAAAAGATGCTTCCGCAACTGCCGTATACGGTGTACGAGGAGCAAATGGTGTGATATTGGTAACTACCCGCCGAGGTCGTGAAGGAGAGACTCGAATATCCTTCTCATCTGAATTCGGTATTACTTCCTTCAATCGTATATCTCAAA
>NZ_CALHFB010000040.1:0-9700 GCF_938029165.1 uncultured Anaerofustis sp. | reverse complement strand
GGAGATTTTTTGGTACTTTTTAATCTTTTAAAAAGTGCCGGGGTTTTAGGGGCAGAGCCCCTGGAATCGGTTGTAGGGCGAAGCCCTACATAGTGGTGTAAGGGACAGCGTCCCTTATAGAGGGTTGCAGGGTATCCCCTGCAAAGTGGTTCGCCCTTTTGGGCGAGTTAAATATTACAGTGTTTGGATATATTAAGTACTACCCCCATACCGCACATCAGAGATATAAGAGAGCTAGCCCCCGCACTGACGAATGGAAGAGGCATACCGGTAACGGGTATAAGTGCCGTCGCAACACCGATATTTATAAACACCTGTAATCCTAGAAGTCCCGCCATACCTCCGCAGAAAAGCATAGAAAAACTGTCAGGTGCATTAAGAGCGATTATCACACATCTCCAAATGAGGAATAAGTAGACCGCGATAAGTATGATACCGAAAATAAGTCCCATTTCCTCACCGATATGAGCGAATATAAAGTCATTCTGAGGCTCGGGCATGAATAAAAGCTTTGCTTTACCCTGACCGAAACCGCGTCCGAGAAGCCCTCCCGAACCAAGCGCCATAAGTGACTGACAAATCTGCCACCCTGCACCTTTTATATCAGCCCACGGGTCAAGGAAAGTGAGCATTCTCGTAAGTCTCCATGGGGTACTTATGATCATAAAGACTATCCCTCCCACACCCGCTATTACGACGGGTATGAAATATTTCAGGTTCATGCCTCCGATTATAAGCATACCTACTATAAGTGCACCTATGATAGTCGCAGTAGAAAGGTTAGGCTCCAAAGCAATGAGTCCGCATACGATTAAAGCAAGACCTATGACAGGTAATATACCGTAACGAAAACTTCTTATAAGTTCTTTCTTCCTTTCGATATAATAAGCAAGGAAAAGTATAAGAGCTATTTTGGTAAACTCGCTGGGCTGTATGGTCCCGAGACTTCCTATCCTTATCCACCTTTTAGCTCCGTTTACGTTCGTACCTATAAAGAGTACGAGAACAAGCATCACTATAACGCCTATCATTACAAGCGGAGCAAACTGCTTTGTTTTACGATAGTCTATATTTGAAATAGTTATCATCAAGATAGTCCCGATGATAGCAAAAATAAGCTGCTTGGTAAAATAGGAAAAAGGACTTCCGCTTATTCCCGAGTTATACATACTGGCAGAAAAAATAGAAACTATACCAAATATGGTAAGCCCCATAATCGTAAGGAGCAGCCAGTAATCCATTGTCCTTTTCCTTTTTCTTCCTTCGTTCATTTAACTTATCCTTTCAAATTTTTTACGTAAGATTTAAACGCTCTTCCCCTTTGTTCGTAGTCGTCAAACATATCGAAGCTTGAAGTCGCGGGAGATAGAAGCACACATTCTCCTTTATCCGCAAATTCAGTTGCTTTTTTGCACACTTCGTCAAATCCGCCTTCCACCATATGATAATTTTTATAATCATATTTATCCAAAGTATCTTTTATCTTATTTTGCACGACTCCGTACAAAACGATACATTTAATATTATCATTAATACTTTTGGCTAATTCGTCGAAAGGTGTCATTTTGTCATATCCGCCCAGCATCAGCACCGTCTTTTTCTTCATCGCTTTCATAGCGGTCACCGTAGCGTCTACGTTGGTGCCTTTTGAGTCGTTTATATATTCTATGCCGTCAACGGTATCAACATACTCGATTCTGTGTTCAACACTCTTAAAATTTTTAAGAGTATTTACAAGATTTTCTTTTTTCACACCTTTTACTGCCGCCGCCAAAGAAGCAGCCATAACGTTCATAACGTTATGAAGTCCGTAAAGCTTGAGTTCGTTTATATTAATAAGAGGATATACTTCCCCCTTAAAATTGATGATTATATTTTCATCTTTTAAATAAGCATTGGCATTTTTATCTTCCTTAACGGTGAATGTAAGTACTTTGCTTTTTGCATTCTTACTTAAATCCATGAGTATCTCATCTTCTTTATTTATTATGAGATAATCATTTTCATCCTGATTTACGAATACATTTTCCTTTACCCTTACATACTCTTCGAATGTACCATGTCTTTCGAGATGGTCGGGGGTGATATTCGTCATGATAGCGATATCGGGTTTGAATTTATCCGTAAGTTCAAGCTGGTAAGAACTTACTTCCAAAGCGTATACACTGTTTTCGTCCCCTTTTACCGCATCGTTTATGAATGAATTGCCGATATTCCCGTTTACATAAGTATCATATCCCGCATTTTCAAAGATATCTCCCACCAAAGTCGTGGTTGTGGTTTTGCCGTTTGTCCCTGTTATGGCTATTTCATAACCTTTACAAAAAGAATTCGCAAATTCAAATTCCGAGTACACGGGTATGTCATTCTTTTTAGCCGTAACTATAGGAAAAGCCTTAGGAGGAACCGAAGGCGAAACTATCATCATTTCACATTCTTTTATTTCTTCTTCCTTAGGCTGTCTGCCGAGTATGAATGTTATATTTTTATCATTTTTTATTGTATCTATCCCAAATCCCAAAGGAACTATGTCTTCATATTCCTTCGTATCAGTTAAATAAACCTTTTTATTTTTACCGCTTAAAAATTTAGCTGTGGAAACGCCGCTTCTGCCGCCCCCCACAACCATATATATTCCGTCTTTTAAATCCATTTTTCTACTCCTTAATTAAACATAATAGGAAGTGATAAAAGTGAAATCATCACAAGCACTGCCGTGGTTATCCAAAAACAAGTCACTATCTTGGTTTCATGGTGTCCGAGAAGTTCAAAGTGATGATGTATCGGCGCCATTTTAAACAGTCTCTTTCCTCCGGTCTTCTTGAAGTATCCCACCTGAAGGAGTACCGATAATGCTTCTACGAAGTAAACTCCCCCCGCTATCAATATGAAAAGTTCCGACCTTGTGAAGATAGAGATTATCACCACCGCACCGCCGAGAGCCATAGACCCCGTGTCCCCCATGAATATGGAAGCAGGATGTGCGTTATAGCATAAGAACCCGAGACAGGAACCTATCACGCTCGCAGAGAATATATTCATCGATGTAAATCCGTTTGCTAGGGAAAATACAAGGAAGAAGAATACTATTATCATAGTTACACCGCAGGCAAGCCCGTCAAGTCCGTCCGTAAGGTTTGCGGCATTTACCACAGCAACTATCGCTATTACCACAAAAGGTATATAAAGCCACCCGAGGTCCCAGTTAAGATTAGTAAAAGGAACCACTATACTCGTTCCGATGGAAGGGTGAAAAGCAGCATAAACCGCAACCGCACCCGCAGCCGAAAACTGTAAAAGCAGTTTTTGAATAGGAAGCATTCCCAGATAAGGTACGAGGACGCCTCCTTCCGAGTTAAGTCTGTTCTTTTGAACCATTTTTATATAATCGTCAAGGAAGCCTATAAGTCCGAATATAAGAGTCACAAAAAGAGCGAAGACAAGGTCTCCGTCCGCTTTTGAAAAGAAAATTATGCATGTGACAAGTATGCCGAGCATCATCACAAGCCCGCCCATAGTAGGCGTACCGGCTTTCTTATAGTGGCTCTTCGGTCCCAGTTCCCTGATCGTCTGACCCATTTTCAGTCTTTGCAGGAAAGGTATGAATTTTGGTGTAAGTAAAACCACTACCGCAAATGAAATAAGGGTAGCAAGAATTGAATATACCATTAAAATACTCCTCCTTTTTTGATCGCATCGACAACGTCTTCAAATTTCATGCCTCTTGAAGCCTTTACCAATACAAAATCACCTTCTTTTAGAAAATCAAATACTTCTTCGACCAAATAATTTTTCTCGAAAAAATATAGTGCTTTGCCCGGATCCATACCGTTTTCGCCGGCACCTTTGATATAGTGCATAGCGTAGTCTCCGCATGAAAGAAGCAGCTCCACCCCGTTTTCGGCAGCGGCTTTACCGCATTTTTCGTGCTCTTCTCCGCTTTTTTCTCCGAGTTCGAGCATATCGCCGAGAACAGCTACTTTTCTATTATTGCCGCCGATCCTGTTTAGTAAACCTAAAGCTTCCTTTAAAGCTTCGGGATTTGAATTATAAGTATCGTCTATTAGTGTAATGCCGTTTACTTCTTCTATCTTCATCCTGTTACCTGTAGGCATAAAATCGTCCAATCCTTCTTTTATTTGTTCGTAGCTAAGCCCGAAGTGAAATCCTGTGTATATTGCGAAAAGTGCATTGTAAACGCTGTATTTAGCGGGGACCTTAGTGCAGAAAGTATAGTTTTTACCATTGTAATTCACCATAAACTTCGCTCCCTTTGAGCTATATAAGATATCGGCAGCTCTAAGATCCCCGTGATCGATACCGACTTTAACGACGTTGAATTCGTCGTTTGTATAATCCTTAAAAAATTCGCTATCTCCGTTAACAAGGAGGGTCCCGCCTTTTTTAAGCCCTTTTGTTATTTCCATCTTTGCTTTAAATATATCTTCTTTGCTTCCCAAATTTTCGATATGAGAAACACCGACATTCGTTATCATGGCAAGATCCGGATTTACAAGTCCGCTTACTTTTTCTATCTCGCCTTTATGGTTCATACCCATTTCCACTACGGCTATTTCATCTCCCTCTTCAAGGTTGAAAAGAGTTAGTGGTACTCCCGTGGTGGAATTGAAATTCCCTATGGTCTTCATCGTTTTATATTTTTTACTTAAGACACTTGCCGTCATATCCTTTGTGGTTGTCTTTCCCGCACTTCCGGTAAGAGCTACAAAAGGGATATCAAATCTATCCTTATAGCTCTTTGCCATATCGTAAAGGGCTTTTAGAGTATCATCGACTTTGATTTGATAACACTCCGCCCCTTCTATTTCTCTTTTTACAACTATCGCACAAGCACCGTTTTTATAAGCACTCACGGCAAAATCATGTCCGTCCATTTCCGTCCCGTCGAGAGCAAAAAACACGCTTCCTTTTTTCGCAAGTCGGCTGTCTATGACCACATCGGTCACTAAATTTTCTTTTCCCTCACGGATTATCTTACCGTTTATCATTTCCGATAGTGCATCTATACCTATACCATTCATACATTACCTCATATATTTTAATATGTGTCTTATTATATCACTTTTTGCGTTTGATAAAAACATTTTATGAGCAATTACTTGACATATTTGAATGTAACAGTTACTTTAGTACCCTTTTTAACACTTGTACCTGCCTTTATGCTTTGTGACTGAACGATGCCTCCGCCTTTTATCTCCATAGTAAGACCTATCTTGGTCAATGCTTCGTTTGCACTCTGTACGCTCATACCGGTTAAATCAGGCATGGTAACATTTTCCGAAGAAGAATCATCTACAGTCAGAGTTATCGTCTTCGAGTATGTTTCCTGAACGTTGGTCTGACTTACAACCACTGCGTTATCATCACTGACTTTTTTATTTTTATAATTTACCTTATATTTTATCTTTAGAGTATCAAGCAGGCTCTTTGCATCCGTAAGGCTTTCCCCTCTTACATCGGGAACCACGACTTTTGTGCTGAGTGTCTTGATATCTTTTGAACTGTCATCGCTTTTGGTCTTTAAGTAGTTTACCGAATTCTTGAGTATTTCAGATGCGATAGGTGCAGCGGTCGTACTTCCGTAACGTCCGTTGGTAGGTTCATCGCAAAGGACTATTACCGCAATTTTAGGGTCGTTGTACGGAGCAAAACCAAAGAACGAACATACATATTTTGAATGCGAGTACTTTCCGTCTACTATCTTTTGAGCAGTACCCGTCTTGCCGCCCATTTTAAGTGATTTCGTATCATACTTTTTAAGTACTTCGGACTTTGTTATAACCCCTCTTAAATACTTACGCATAGTCGAAGAAGTATCTTTTGATATTATCTGTCTTACCACTTCTTTTTCATATGTCGTGGTAACGGTATTGTCTTCTCCCTCGGTAACGTATTTAACAAGCTGAGGTTTTAACAGATATCCGCCGTTTATCGTAGAAGAAAGAGCCATCATCATCTGGATAGGAGTGGTGGATATACCCTGACCAAAAGCCTTTGTTACAAAGTCTACTACATTCACATCTTGGTTGGGAGGAACTATCCCTCCTTCTTCTCCGCCGAGCGATATGCCCGTCTTTGAACCGAAACCGAAGTTATATATATAATCGTAGAATGTGTCGGGTCCCATACGCATGGCGATTTCCATCATGGCAGGGTTGCATGAATTTGCAAGGGTCTCTCCGAGAGACTGACTCCCGTGTCCGTTTGGATAGACACTGCATCTTATTTTTGTTCCCGCAACTACTTTATACCCCTTGCAGTAAAATCTTGAAGACTTATCTATTGAGCCTTCTTCCAGTGCAGAGGAAACCGTCACGGGTTTGAACGTAGAACCCGGTTCGTAGTTCAAACTGATATTTGGGTTATCCCACATCAAAGCAAGCTTTTCGCTGTTTGTCATTTTCTTTTTCTTACCGCTCTTTGTGGTTTTATAAAATTCCGAAGACATCTTCTTTTTAAATGAATTATCCAGTTTCCATGGATCGTTTAGGTTATAGCTTGGGTTTGTCGCCATGGCGAGTATCTCCCCTGTTGAAGGGTCCATTGCCAAAGCCATTACTCTCTTCGAGCCTGTCTTCTTTATCCCCGTCTCTATGGCATTTTCCGCGTACATCTGGATAACGCTGTCAATGGAAAGGACAAGATTACTTCCGTTTGTCGCTTCCTGTCTTACTTCACTGCCCGAAGCTATCTTTCTTCCGCTGCCGTCGGTTTGATAAAGGACTACTCCGTCTTTACCTGCAAGTACGTCATTATAGCTGGCTTCCAAACCGTAAAGTCCCTGATGATCCACACCTGTGAAGCCCAATAAATGAGAAGCGAATTTACCGTTAGAGTAATATCTCTTTTTATCTTCTGTGACGGATACACCGTTATAGCCTTTATTTTTTATTTTAAGTCCTACGGAATTATCCACTTTTCTTTTTATAAGTTCGTTGTTTGAAGAAGCGTTGCTTACCTTTTTATATACATCTTCATATTTAAGGTCAAGCATCTTTGCAAGGTATTCGCTTACTTCTTTTTTCTTGTTTTTATCCACACTTGCGGGAGAAACATATATACTCGAACAAGTCGCGTCTTTCGCAAGTAAAGCCATGTTTCTGTCATAGATATCTCCCCTGGACGCCGTTATGGGAAGACGCTGCATCAACATGGCTGATTGTTTATTTCCGTATTCAACTGCTTTGAAACCTTGTATGTACACCAGCTTACACACCAGTGCTATAAATAATATACATACAAAAGCAAATATAAATAATATCCTTTTCTTTTGTCTAAGATCTAAAAAAGTTTTCAAAAGTGACCACCTTTACTAATTGCCGGCGAAACCACTAAATAATTTAGAGAGTGCATTCCCGCCTTTTGTATTTTGTGCACTGGCACTTTTGCTGTCGGTAAGAGCTTCATCTTCGCTTTGTACATTTACCGCAACAAAATAACTGTTCCCCGGCTTAATCATACCATATTTTTCTGTTGCTACCTTTTGGACTTTGTTCAAGTCTCTCTTGGCAAGTAATTTCCCCTCTAAACTGTCATTTAACATTTTAGCATCTTTTAATTGATTTTCAAGCTTAGATATCTCAATATCCGTCCTGTTTATCCTGTAACTTTGCCAAGTAATAACAGATAATAAAATCGCGGCAATCAGACATAGAAACAAAACCGTATCAAAAGTAAATACTTTTTCATTTTTCTTCTGTTCATATCTAGCACTTTGTTTTTCTCTTGTCATTTGCTGCTCCTTAAATTATATTTTAAAATTTATCTTATTATTACTTAAAGTTTTTCGATTACTCTAAGCTTTGCACTTCTTGAACGAGGATTTTCTTCTATTTCTTCTTCGGTAGGTAAAACAGGCTTCCTCGCAAGCACCTTTACCTTAGGTGTATTCCCGCATACACATACCGGGAATTCCTTTGGGCATGTACACCCTTTTGCATACTCCGAAAATACTTTTTTTACTATCCTGTCTTCGAGAGAATGGAAGGTTATAACTGCCAGCCTTCCTCCTTTATTTAAGACATCTATCATATCTTCCACCGACTGCTTCAATGCGTCGATTTCATCATTTACTTCTATCCTGATAGCCTGGAATGTTTTCTTTGCGGGGTGTTTCTTTTGATGAAACTTCTTCGGAATGGCATTTTTGATTATCTCTACCAGTTCATATGTAGTCTCAATGGGTTTTTCTTCCCTGTTTTTTAATATGTGTTTGGCTATGTTTCCCGCAAACTGCTCTTCGCCGTACTCGCTTATGACCCTTCTTAAATCTTCATAAGAATAAGTATTTACAAGTTCCTTTGCCGAAAAGCTTTTGGATTTATCCATCCGCATGTCCAAAGGACCGTCTTTTTTAAAAGAAAAGCCTCTCGTCTCGTCATCTATTTGAAATGAAGAGACCCCTAGGTCTGCCATCATCCCGTCTATTTTATCTATACCTATATCCATTAATATGTCTTTGATATCATGAAAGTTCCCTCTCACGAATTCTTTTTTGCAGTCTGTACCTTTAAGTCTTTCTTCAGCCCTGTCAAATACAAAATCATCCTGATCTATACCTATGAAGTACCCTTCTTCCGACAGTTTTTCACATATTCCAAGGCTATGCCCCGCACCGCCCATGGTACCGTCGACGTATATCCCGTCTTCTTTTATATTTAACATGTCTATCGTTTCCTGATATAAAACGCTGATGTGTTTCATTATAGAGTTATCCCCGCTTCAAACATTTCCTGTGCCACATCTTCCATGCAGTCATCGGATACGTCATTGTATTTAGCCCATTCTTTGCTGTCCCAAATTTCAACCTTGGTTTCAACACCTACAACGACTATGTCCTTTTCTATTCCCGCATATTCCATCAAAGAAGCGGAAACCTTTGTTCTCCCTTGTTTATCGGGAGTACATTCAAGGGCACTGCCGAGGATGAACCTTGAAAAACGTCTGGCGTTCCTGTCAGTGGTAGGAAGACTTTTTATCTTCGCGGCAAGCTCGTCCCAAGCCGATTTCGGATAGACCGAGATACACTTATCAAGACCTTTGCACATAATAAAAGAATCACCAAGTTCACATCTGAATTTGGCAGGTACATTTATTCTTCCTTTTGTGTCAACCGAATGATTATATTCTCCTGATAGCATAATTCTTACCACTCTGTACCAATTTATGTGTTTATTTTACCACCTCATACCACCTTACGCAACTAAAAATGGATTTTTTTTAATGTTTTTTGGTAATTTTAATCTTTTTAGAACACACTTTCTAAATTTCCGTGGATAACCTGTGGATAAGATTTTCTTTTTTCAAAGAAACAAACATTCAAGGGGTTTCACCCCTTAAAAACCCCACCCTTTTTTGTCCGAAGAAACAAAAAGGGATAAAAATTCTTTCACTCAACCGCCGTGGTGGCTTTTAACGCGGTCGGATTTTCTAAAAATCTCTGCCCGAGATTTTTGAAACGACCGCTACCCCATCCCCTTTGCAAAAAAGTTTTGCGAATATCAAATGTAAAACTATCTTTATCAAGAGGTAGGCTAGCGTCCCTTTCACAAACCTCTTATATAAGAAGTTCTATCTTAAATTAAATGTAATAACTCTTTCAGGTAATATGCGGTTGAATGACTTATGTAAGTTTAATATCCCTTTTGCCGAAGGCTTAGGCACCGCGCCCAGCGGGGTC